>DASZWQ010000154.1 GCA_035546535.1 Pirellulales bacterium
CGCCACCTGGTGATGTTCCCAGCCGGCCAGGGTTTGCGAGATCGTGGCATAGCCACCACCGGGAAACTTGAGGATCGCTGAGAAGTTATCGTGCAACTCGGGCTGATCCACTCGTTTGCCGTTCGCGGCCGCATACACCGACAGTGGGTTTCCCAAGCGCGACAGATACCAGCGCGCCAAGTCGAAGAAATGAATCGGTTCTTCGAGAATCCAGTTCCCCACGCGATTGATGTCGTAACGCCAACCGTCGGAGCCGAGTCGATAGGGGCGCCGCCAGAGTTCGACCAGGGCATACAGCGGCTCGCCGATGGTATCGGCGTCGATCAAGCGCTTCACCTCGCCCCACAAGCTCGAAAGCCGTAGCTCGTGCCCCACGGCCAGCCGCACGTTTTGCCGTGCGGCCAGGTCAATGAGCGCCGTCGCGTCCACGACGGACAACGTCATCGGCTTTTCCAGGAGCAGATGCCGGCCCGACTCGAGCACCGCTCGCGCCACTTCGAAGTGCAGGTGCGAGGGGAGAACGACGTCGACGGCGTCGAGATCGTCGCGCGCCAAGAGCGCGCGGTAGTCGGCGTAAACCGCGGCCGCAGGATGGTCGGCGGCGGCGCGCCGTCGGCTTTCTTCGCCGCGGCTGCAAATAGCGACAAGCTGCGCGTTGGCGACGCTCGTGATCGCCCGCGCATGATGGCTCCCCCACGCTCCGTAGCCGATCAATCCGAATCTGACCGTCGTCATACTTGTGTCACGCTGTATATGTCACGCTCGATAGGCCGTTTGATTCCCCTCCCTTGCAGGGAGGGGTCAGGGGAGGGTCAAAGTTTTCACAATGAACGACGTCGACTACTCGATGTCAACCGACCGCCGCCACCCTCTTCCTGACAGGGAGAGGGTTTGTGATCATCCGCGCAAGAGTGGCAGAACTCGAGCGTTCGACGCTACTCCCGCTCGACGATCATTGCCACGGCGTTGCCGCCCCCCAGGCAGAGAGAAGCCAAACCGCGCTTCAAGCCGCGATCGGCCAAGGCGTACAGTAGCGTTACCAGCACGCGGGCGCCGCTTGCGCCGATCGGGTGCCCCAATGCGATCGCCCCGCCGTTGACGTTCGTCTTGGCCGGATTCACGTCGAGCGGTCGCATGCACGCCAGGCACTGCGCGGCGAATGCCTCGTTCAACTCCACCAGGTCCATGTCGGCCATCGTCATCTTGGCCTTGTGCAACACCTTTTCCATCGCCGAGACCGGGGCAATGAAAATCTCTTTCGGCGCTACGCCGCTGGTGGCCGCGGCGACAATCCGCGCCTTGATCGGCGATTGCGCGTGCCGCGCGAATTCCGCGCTGGCCACGACCAGGGCCGCCGCGCCGTCGCTGATCTGCGAAGCATTTCCCGCCGTGACGGTTCCATCGGCCCCGAAGGATGGCCTGAGCCTGGCCAGCACCTCGAGCGCCGTGTCGGCCCGCGGCCCTTCGTCCTTATCGATACGAACCTCCCCTTTGCGCCCGGCGATGACGACCGGCACGATTTCTTCGTTGAACTTTCCGGCCGCCGCGGCGGCGACCGCGCGGCGATGGCTTTCGACGGCGAAAAGATCCTGGTCATGCCGGCTGACGCCGCGCTGGGCCGCGATGTAATCGGCCTCAGCTCCCATGGCCATGTCCTCGAAGGCGCACCACAGTCCGTCATGCTGCATCGAGTCGAGCACCTGCTGCGCGCCGAATTTCCAGCCCTCGCGGACCCCCGTCATGAGAAACGGAGCGCGGGTCATATTCTCCATACCGCCGGCGACGATGCATTGCGCGTCGCCCGCGCGAATGGCCTGAGCGGCCAGTGCGACCGCCTTCAGGCCCGATCCGCAGACTTTATTGATGGTCAAAGCGCCAACGGTGTGGGGCAGGCCAGCGCCGAGCGCCGCCTGGCGGGCGGGAGCCTGGCCCAGTCCGGCCGGCAGCACGCATCCCATGATGACTTCTTCGACCTTTTCGGCCGGCACGCCCGAGCGGCGAACCGCCTCGGCCACGGCGATTGCGCCGAGCTTCGTGGCCGGCACGCTGGCCAGGCTACCGAGCAATTTTCCCACCGGCGTGCGGCAGCCGGCCAATAGATACGCTTCACTCATGGCGTGCGATTCCCAACAAAGTGCGGAGCGGTCGAAGGGCGAAAAGCCAATTATATCCCGTGCAAGGGCTACCGTCGCGGCATGATTGTCGGGCCAGGTACACGGCCTGTCGCTGGGTCTGCGACCCCCGGGGGCCAAAGACCATAATGCAACTTCCAGCGGGCTTACTGGCGCGAATCTTGGCCCTGAAGGGGCCGAGTCGTGTAGCCGTGGACGCGAGTCCACGGTAACCGTTCCGAAAAAGAAAATCGTCGTAAGCCCCGCAGGGGCGACACAGAGCGGGTCTGAAGATGATTCCGCCGCTGCGGGGCTCGAAGTCATTCCATTGCTTTAACGCCCCGGCAGGAATCGCTTTCCCGTCGCTACCCCGACCTACACGATTCTCCTGCGGATCTACGGCTGGAGTTTTCCCTCGCCAGCGGCCATCATGAATCGTTGCGGTTCTCGAGAATGCGCACTCTGAGTCGATGGCAATGGAACAGGGCGATCCGGCCGAAGATTGCATCGAAGTGGTTTGTCCGACGTGTCGGGCGACGCTCCATCCGCGCCGCGAGCTGATTGGCAAGCGCGTCCGCTGCCCCGATTGCGGCGTGGCGGTGCGCGTGGCCGAGCAATCTCCCGCGGCAGCACGCGCCGCCCAGCGCAGCGAGGCGGGTAACGAATATCGGCTCAGCGACGACGATCAGCCGGTCGAGCGGCCGCGGCTGGTCAAAGTGAAATGCGGCCTGTGCGGCGCACTTTTGTATCCGCGCGCCGAACTGATCGGCAAGCACGTCCGTTGCCCTGATTGCTATCGGCCGGTGCTGGTCGTCGAACCTCCGCCTGAGCCGGTGGCAAAGTACGACAAGCCCGCCGGCGAATACACGCTCGATGCCGAGCCACCACCGAATCCGCTCGCTGGGATCGTGTCGATCGAAGCGCCTGTGGAACCGCGACTCGAACCCGAGCCGCTGCCCCCTCCGGCTCCAACGCTCTGGTACATCTCGGGCATTTTCAATTTTCCGTGGCAGCAAGAAACCATCAGCCACTGGATGACGCTCACGCTGTTCTCGGCCTTTGCCAATGGCGTCACGGCCTATGGCTTGAGCGTGGTCGCCGAAATGGTCGGGGCCGGAGGGAGCCCGTTTGCCAGCTTTGGTGTCGCCATGAAAATGGCTTTCACGATTGCGTTGGGCGCGATCGCCTGGTTGCTCATGCTTTGCTACGCCTCGGGCTGCGCGATCGCGATCATCCGCGAAACAGCGTCGGGCAATGAAGAAGTCACGGATTGGCACGACGCCGAATTTCCCGAAGCCATGGGGAGCGCGCTGGCAGTCGTCTTTCCCCTGGCCGGGGCCGGTGCGGTCGGCTTTGGAGTGTACCTGGCGTTGCTGCCGCTGTTGGCCGGCGAGGGGGGCAGTTCGTCGTTGGCCTATCTGGTCGGTGTGCTGACGGCCGTCGTGCTCTATCCGGTTATGCTCCTGTCGGTGTTGGAAAGCGGCGCCTTCTGGGTGGTAGTGAACTGGTCGGCGCTGCGGTTGATTCTCGGATTCTTGCCGGGCTGGCTGTTGGTGAACGCCGAAATGGCCGCGGTCACTGGCGCCTGGTGGCTCTTTACCTGGGCCGGTGCGAGATTTCTGCCGATCGTGACGGCCATCATCGGCGCGCCTTTATACGCCGCGGCGATCATGATCGACGCCCGACTGCTCGGCCGGTTCCTCTATCGCGCGAATGAGGTCATCAGCGCGCGACATGAGGAGGATGAAGACGACGAGGCAGATGAGGACGACGAGTAAGTTCGCCGGCCCGGCACGCTTCGCGATTTTGCGCGGCGGCGAATCTTTTCGACGGCCCAGCCGAGCCGCGCACTGTGCGGCTACGCCGCCATCTCGGGCTCGGGCAAATGCTCGACGCTCAACTCGGCGATCGACTCGAGCACGACGTCGGGACGGTATGCGTAGTGCATCAGGTCCTCGCGGCTCGTCCCGCCCGACAGCACCAGGACGGTGCGGTAACCGAGCTGGACGCCTCCGAGGATGTCGGTCTCCATCGTGTCGCCGATGATCGTGGTTTCTTCGGCGCGCAGCCCCAGCTCTTTGCGCGCGGCGCGCATCATGACAGGGCTGGGCTTGCCGACGCTGAAGGCTTTCACGCCCGTCGCGGCTTCCAGCATGGCCACGATCGCCCCGCAGCCGGGACGCAGCCCGTGTTGCGTGGGGCAATTCGGATCGAGGTTCGTGGCGACGAGCTTGGCCCCGGCAACGATCATCTGCACGGCGGCCTCGACCGTTTCCATCGTCATCGTGCGTCCTTCGCCGACCACCACATAATCCGGGTCGTGATCGACGATCGAATAGCCGTTGGCGTGCAGGGCGTTCAACAGCCCCCCTTCGCCGATCACGTAGGCGGTGCCGTGGGGTTTTTGCTGGGCCAGGAAGCGGGCCGTGGCCATGGCACAGGTGAAAATGTGCTTCTCCTCGGCCTCGACCCCCATGCGACGCAACTTCGTGGCCACGTCGCGGCGGGTGCGCTGGCTGTTGTTGGTGAGAAAAAAGAAGGGCACTTGCCGCGTGATCAATTGATTCACGAACTGATCGGCGCCGCGAATCAATTCGCGCCCCCGGTAGATCACGCCGTCCATATCGATCAAGAAACCATGAGCCATCGCTCTCTCCTTCGCTTTATGGTGACCACGGTGCGTTGCGAGGCGCCCGGGCAATTGACAGTTCGTCCCACGAGAACGCGTAGCATGGCGCACAAATGTTTGGCTCATGTCAGCGGCGCGTGAGAAGTTGTTTACGGTGCCTACGTCCTCCCCGTTAGCACCAGAGCGACAATAAAGGCCGGCAAGCGCTGCGTATCTTGCGCGCTCGTCGGCCGCCACGAGTCGACACGCGTGGATTGCAAAAGGCGCGCCAGTACGATCTGGTGCCCGTGCCACGACGCGTTTTCGCGCCCTATCTCGCGTCCTCGCACGACTTGCCGGTGCTAGCGCGAGCCTAAGCAAAAAACCTGAGAAAAAAATCGTTTCTGCGCGTGTGCGCGGGAATTAGGCATCACGCGATTACGAGCGCGCGAAGGGACGGCGGGAGACCCGTTAGCCGTCCAGCGTGCCGGGCGCGCTTTACAGATCGCGCGCTGCGCTGCCGGTTTTGTCGGTCGGCTTTTTGCCAGGCGCGCCGCCCGGCGCGGGCGCCATGGCCGGTGGCATGGGCCTCCGCGGTGCGGCGACAGGCGTTGCGGGCAATTGGCTGAACGGAGCCACGCGCGCCTGCGGCGGACGCTCGGCAGGTTTTTCCCCTGTGGCCACAGGCTCGGCCGGCGCGGGCGCCTCGTCCACGACCGCGGGGACGAGCTTGCGCAAGAAACCGTCCAGATGCGCGTCGTCCGCGCCCGCCAGCTCTTGCGCGCGGATGAAAAATGGCTTCGCCCGCTCGGCCTGCCCGTCGAAGTAAAGCATCACGGCGAGCAAAAACATCAGGTCCGAGCCGGGGCCCTTCAAGCCTTCTTGGGCGAGGGCTTCGAGATGCGCCGCTTTCGCCGCGTGACCGCCGGCGCCATAAAGTTGATCGAGACGAAATCCGGATTCCGCCCACCGCGGCTCGAGCGAGATGCCGCGCTTGAAGCTGCGCGCCGCATGATCGTAGCGTCCCATCGCCACCAGCGCAAATCCCTGCCGCAAGAATCCGTCACTCATATCGGGCGCCGCCTGCTGCGCCAGCTTGTAGCGCGAGTAAGCGTCCGAATAATCTTGCTTGGCGAAATACCCGTCACCCAGCACGATGAAACGCTGCGAGCGCGCGCGCGCGTCGGCATTGGTGGCGCGCGGCTTGCCAGCTTTCGGACGATCGGCCGGATCATTCGCCAGTTCGCCGAAGCCACCCCCGATCGCGGCCTGCTGTTTTGCGGCCGCGGGCTGCTGCGCCTTGGGCGCTAGTGGCGGGCCGCCCCCGGGCAAGCGGTCAACGCGCTGCGGCGCGGTCACCACCGGACCGAGCGGCAGAGCCGGCGGCGCCAGTGGTAAAAATGGCACCGGGCGATAGAAGTTGATGAAGGGATAGACTCCCGGGGGATAGAAAATCGGTGGAAAGTACGGAGCCGGAATCGCATACCCGACTCCGCCGACGCCCGTGCCAAAAGCGCGAAAGCCGCCGCTGGGCGTGAGCGGCACATAGCGCGGCGAAAAGGGATCGTGAATTTCGATCTGACTGAAGCCGGGCTGCGGCTCGTCGGCCATGGCGCTAGCGCCGGCTGCCACCACGGCAAAGAACAAAAAGATAGGAACCGGGCGTAACATGGCCGCTCTCGAAAGGCGATGCGTCACGCGCGCTAGCGCCTCGGCGTGATTCAATTCGGATCCCACCATCGGACGCGGCAGCCTCGGCGCTCCGCGCCCGACGATTCTACACCTGCGCGGCAGTCGAATACCTTCCGCGCCCGCTCCCGCTGGAATTATCGGCGGTCCCGTGAATTTCGGCAAGCAACGCGACTTGAAACGAATGGAGAAGGGGTGCGGTGACCAGGCACACCGCTGCGCCGATTGCTCGCTTAGCCTTGCACTCCTGTTAACTTCTCAGCGCCTGGACCGGAGCAATTTTGGCGGCGTGGCCTGTTCTGCTCGATTCAGTGCGGCCGGCTATTGCATGCTGGCCTGGCCGAGCAACTTGCGCAGCGCGGTCATCGCCACCTCGGCCACTTGCCGGGGCGGAATCTGCCAGATCTGCGGATTCATTAGCTCGATCGATACGCAGCCCTGGTATTCGATCGCTCGCAATCGCTCGATGATCGGCTGCAGGTTGAAATCGCCATCGCCCGGCAAGATGCGATCGGCATCGGTCGCCAACTCGCGCGCCGTCCCCGAGGTGTCGCACAACTGCACATGAAACAGGTTGTGCGGCGTGAGGTACAGCAGGTCTTCTTCCTTGCTGGGGCCCATATAGAAATGAAACGCGTCGAGGCACAATCCCAGGTGGGGCGACGCCACCTCGGCGACGAAGGCCGCGGCCGTTTGCAGGTTGTTCATGATCGTGGCTTGCGCCTGAAACTCGAGCGCCAGGCGCACCCCCGCGAGGCTTGCGGCGTTGGCAGCCTGTTGCAAGGAGAACTGCACGCGCTCCAAATCCTGTTGCGTAAGCGCGCCCAGCACGTCGCCGGCGACAACCAACGTGCCCACGCCCAGCTCGCGCAACAGTTCGAGGCGGCGGGCGAAATGATCCCAATGCGCGCGGCGAGCGTCGCCTTGGCTGGCGAGCAGGCCGCCTTGAAAGGCTGCCACCGGCGCCGTGACCCCGTGATCGGTCAGTAGCGCTTTCACCTCGGCGAGCGAATGCTCGTCGAGATAGGTCTCCAGCTTGCCCAGCCATAGCTCGAGGCAATCGCAGGCGGCCGCGGCGTAATCTTCGACGTCGCTCGCGAACGAGGCGTTGAGCGTCGAGACCTGGCTGAGTGCGGGCTTCATGGTGTCGCGGAATTCTTTCGCCGGTTCTGCTTGTTGCCCTCACCCTGACCTCTCCCGAAGGGAGAGGGGGATTTGCTAACCGACGTATTCCTGCAAAAGGAGATGAGTCACTGTTCGATCTGCAACATAATTCCCCGCCCTTTCAGGGAGGGGTTAGGGGAGGGTCAAGACGTTCACGACACCAAAGCCATCAACTTACTCCTTACCGACTGCCAGGACCCTCACCCTGACCTCTCCCGAAGGGAGAGGGGGATTTGTTAACCGACGTATTCCTGCAAAGGAGGTGCGTCACTGTTCGATCTGCAACATAATTCCCCGCCCTTTCAGGGAGGGGTTAGGGGAGGGTCAAGACGTTCACGACACCAAAGCCATCAACTCACTCCTTACCGACTGCCAGGACCCTCACCCTGACCTCTCCCGAAGGGAAAGGGGTTACTGTGGCTGCCGATGACCGGGACCAAGGCTAGCGTTTTCATCGCGCGAGCACGCCGGCCAATTCACGCGTGCAATCGTCGACCTTCACACGCCACTGCTTCAGCGAATCGCGATCGCGGAACGTGACCGTGCCGGCCGAGAGCGTTTCGCCATCGACCGTGATGCACACCGGCGTGCCGACTTCGTCCTGACGGGCATAGCGACGGCCGACAGCTCCCTTCTCATCGTAAAAGACGTTGAATTGCTTTTTCAGATCGCGATAGATTTTCTGCGCGACCTCGGGCATGCCGTCTTTCTTCACCAGCGGAAACACCGCCGCCTTGACCGGCGCCAGCCGCGGGTGCAACTTCAAAAAGACACGCTCGCGCGGGTTGCCGTTCTCGTCCGGCACCTTGTCCTCTTGATAAGCCTCGCACAGGAAGGCCAGCGTGGCCCGGTCGGCCCCGGCCGAGGGTTCGATCACGTGCGGCACGAAACGCTCGCGCGTGATGTCGTCGTAGTACGACAGGTCCTTGCCGCTGCCGCGATGGCGCGGCTTGCCTTCGGCGTCTTTTTCGACGACCAGCGCGTCCCCTTCGCGCACCAGTTTGCCCTCCATGTGGCTGCGCAGGTCAAAATCGCCACGATGGGCGATGCCTTCCAACTCGCCAAACTCGCCCGGCGGCAGGAACGGGAAGGCGTATTCGATATCGGCCGTGCCGCACGAGTAGTGGCTCAGCTCGTCCTTGTCGTGCTCGCGCAGTTGCAACCGCTCGCCGGCCAGGCCCAACTCGGTGTACCAACGGTAGCGGCGATCGCGCCAGTATTTGTACCAGTCGGCCGATTGGCTGGGATGGCAGAAGAATTCGATCTCCATCTGCTCGAACTCGCGCGAGCGGAAGGTGAAATTGCGCGGCGTGATCTCGTTGCGGAAGCTCTTGCCTGCCTGCGCGATGCCGAACGGTACGCTGACGCGGCTGCTGTCGACGACGTTCTTGAAGTTGACGAAGATGCCTTGTGCTGTTTCGGGCCGCAGGAACGCGGCGCCTTCCTCGCCCGAGAGTGCGCCGACGTAGGTTTTGAACATCAGGTTGAATTCGCGCGGCGCGGTGAGCGTGCCGAGCGTCTTCGCGTCGGGGCCGAGCACGTCCGCGAAATCGCTGACCTTAGTGAGGCTGACGAGGTCGCCTTCCCAAGCCAGGCGCTCGGCGTCTTTGGCTCGCAGTCCGAAAAACTTCAGCGCCCGCTGGGCCGTTTCGGCCAACCCTTCTTCGCCGCCCGACTGCGTCGCGACGAAGGCGCGCTTTCCCTGGTACGACACCCACCGTCCGCGCACCTGGTCGTGGCGATAGCGTTTCTTCGACTCGCGGCAATCGACCATGAAGTCGTGGAACAGGTCGTAATGGCCTGAGCATTTCCAGATTTGCGGATGCATGATGATGGTCGAGTCGAGCCCCACCATCTGATAAGCGGCCGGCGCTCCCGGCGGCGCATCCAGATCATCGTGCCCGGTGACCATGTCGCGCCACCAGGCCTCCTTGATATTGCGCTTCAGTTCGGTGCCGAGTGGGCCGTAATCCCAGAAGCCGTTCAGGCCGCCGTAGATCTCGCTCGACTGAAACAGAAAGCCTCGCCGCTTGCAGAGCGAGACCAGTTTGTCCATGTCCATCGTCGTACCTTGCCTGTCAGTCTTCGCCGGCGCTGCGGCACAATCAGGGCCCTGTGGAACCATCCGAAACCGACTAGTGTACCGCCAGCGGCCCATGATGGTCCAGGACGCGACGTATGATGGCAGGAGAACTGCAACGTCTGTAGCCGGGGGTCTGCGACCCCGGAAGCGGCACGTGAAATCCCGGCCTCACAGAGGCGCCGGCAACAGTAGATACGCGCGCAGAATCGCGACTTGGCAGTTCTCCTGCGTATGGTGGCAGGGCCTTTCGCTGTTTGAGGGCGGCGGCGATGCCAGCAGTGAGTGGGCTGCTGCCTGCGCGCGTGGAACGCTGGTAATTGCATAGTGCGTTTCGATGTGTTGCTGTCCGCGACGGCGCGTCACGCGCACCAGCCGGCAGACCTGAACGGCGGCGGGCCAATCCAGGTGGACGGCCGAGCGATCGCTGGCTTGCAGGTGGCGGTGGACACGGCGACCGTGTTCCTGGCCGCGTGTTTCGGCCACATCAAGATGCGCGACCCGCTGCGCTTCGGTCGCCGGGGGAAGGCCGCCCGAAACTCGGCGGCGATGTCCTCTTTCAACTCGGGCAGTGAAAAGCCCTGCGCATGATAGGCACCGATCGCGCACCTCTTGACCCCCCGGGCGGATGGCTTAGACTGATGCGTTTGGACGGCCGGCTCCTAACTGCCGGTAGTCGTCTGTGTCCGGCTGGCGGTGCTTGGAAGATGCCGCCGGCGCAGAATCCGAGGCCGCGGTCGATAGCGGCCATCATGTCCTCATTCCGAGCGACCGGTGGTCGGCGCTCCGCGCGTTCGCCTGATCGAAATGTCGATTTCACAAAGGTCGTGATCCGTGCCTGGACTATGCGTGATTGGGTTGCAATGGGGAGACGAGGCGAAGGGGAAGATCGTCGATCTATTGACCCGCTCCGATGACATTGTCGTTCGCTACCAAGGGGGAGCCAACGCCGGCCACACCGTGGTCACCGGAGGCCAGACCTACAAGCTGTCGCTGATTCCCAGCGGGATCCTTCGTGCGGACGTCCAGTGTGTCATCACCGGCGGTGTGGTTCTCAATCCGCCGAGCATTCTCGGCGAGATCGACGGACTGGTGGCGCGCGGCGTCGCGGTGAGCAAGAATCTGGTGATCAGCGACCGGGCGCACGTGATCTTCCCCTGGCACTTGGAAGAAGACCGCTTGAGCGAAGGGCGCGCAAGCGCCGCCGAAGCGATCGGCACGACGCAGCGCGGCATCGGTCCCTGCTATCGAGATAAGGTCGGCCGCTCGCATGCGATTCGCTTGGGCGATCTGTATCGGGACGGATTTCGCGAGAAGGTCGAACGGGTTTGCGCGTACAAGAATAAAGTGATCGAGCTCTTGGCCGGCGAAGGACGACCGGCACCTTTGGACCCGGCGAAAATCTTCGACGAATACCGCGCCTATGCCGAACGGCTGCGTTCGCACGTGACCGATACCACGTCGCTTCTGCTCGATGCGCTGGAAGCGGGCCGCCGCGTGCTCTTCGAGGGCGCGCAAGGCGCGCTGTTGGACGTCGATCACGGTACGTTTCCCTACGTCACCAGCAGCAACAGCTCGGGCGTCGGCATTGCCAGCGGGGCAGGCGTGCCAGGGCGCTACCTGGAAAAGATCATCGGCGTCGTAAAAGCGTACAGCACGCGCGTCGGTGGTGGCCCCTTTCCCACGGAACAGGACAACGACCTGGGGCAGCACTTGCGCGATCGGGGGAATGAGTACGGCACTGTCACCCGCCGGCCGCGCCGCTGCGGCTGGTTCGACGCGGTTGCCGCTCGCTACACGGCGCGTTTGAGCGGCGTCGACGCCTTGTCGGTCATGCTCCTGGACGTGCTCAGCGAGCTGCCGGAGTTGAAAATCTGCACCGCCTACGAGATCGACGGTCGCCGACTGGCGACGTTTCCCAGCCACGTCGACGATTTGCGCCGCGCCCAGCCCGTGTATGAGACATTGCCCGGTTGGCAGGAAGAGATTTCCGGGATTCGGCATATTGCCGACTTGCCGAAAAACGCGCGACAATATTTGCATCGCTTGGGCGAAATCATTGGGCGGCCGGTCGAGATCGTATCGGTCGGGCCCGACCGGGATCAAACGATGTTTGCCGACACCTCACCCCAACCTGCTGCCGCGAGCTAAACCATCGGCACACGCGGTGATCGATGTCAGGAGTTTTGCCACGGTGACCGAGTCCTCTCTGCAGCCCGCCAGCGACACGCTCGACGTCCCGCGCGAGCGACGTCCCCGGCACATCGCCGTGATCATGGACGGCAATGGGCGCTGGGCGCAGCGCCGCGGCTTGCCGCGGATCGAAGGGCATCGCCATGGTGTGGCTTCCGTGCGCCGCACGACCGAAGAGGCAGCGCGATTGGGGATCGATCAGCTCACGCTCTACTGCCTGTCAAGCGAGAACTGGAAACGCCCGCAGGCAGAGCTCGATTTCCTCATGCACCTGCTGGAGCAGTATCTCATCGAAGAGAGGACAACGCTCCTCGATGAGAACATTCGCCTGGCCGTGATCGGCAGCCGCGAGGGAATCCCGGATTTCGTCTTGCGCGAGATGCAAAAGACGATCCACATGACCAGCTCCAACACCGGCATGACGCTCTGCCTGGCCGTCAACTACGGCAGCCGGGCGGAAATCGCGGCTTCGGTCCGCCAGATTGCCGACGAAGTGCGCGCGGGCCAGCTCGCGCCCGAGGCGATCAATGAGGACACCATCGCCGAACGGCTGTACACGGCGGGCATGCCAGAGCCTGATCTTTTAATCCGCACCGCTGGCGAAATGCGCGTGAGCAACTTCCTTCTTTGGCAGATCAGCTATTCGGAACTGTGGATCACCGATCATTGCTGGCCGGAATTCTGCGAAGCCGACCTGCACGACGCGATTCGCGATTTCGCGCAGCGCGATCGCCGCTACGGCGGATTGAATATGTAGCTGTCGTCCGCGCCTGCTAGCGGCCCGACCTTCGTGCCACACTTCTCGATTTTCCGGCGCCCAGCCGCCCAGGCTTATCCAACCCCGCGCGTGCTAGCGGCGGCACGCCTTTTTCTTCTTCTCGCATCGCGAAAAGCGCCGATGCAAGTCTGTGACGGCCGAACGCGTCGCATCACGGACGAGCACAAAAGGGGCGCTAGCTCGCAAAGCGAATATGGATCGCCGTTCTCAAAGTCCCATCTGGCCTTTCTTGCTGGTCGTCGGCTTTTTGTTCCTGCTGTGCATCGCTGCGCCGCGGGGATGGGAGCAGATTGCGCGCAAGGGGCCGGTCCAACTGGCTAACGATCCAGCCCTGGCGCGGGCGCCGCGTGAGCCGGCAAGCGTTCCGCTCGAAGCAAGCGAAGAACCAGCCGTAACGGGCGCGTCGGCCGACACGATCCTGGACGCGGCTTCTTCGCCGCCAGTGGATGAACAAATCGTCGAAGCCGAGGCGCCGACGCCAACGTTGGCCGAGCCCAGGGCACCTTTACCCGCCGAGTTCGCGCCGGCGGCGGAAGTGGCAAACGAAGTCGTGGCCGAAGTGACCGGAGACGTCGACCAGTCTGCGCCGCCGACGCCTGAAGTCGCTGTGGAAACCGTGCGCGAAGCGCGCGTCGTTGATGCCGATGGGATGCCACGAATGGCCGACCTTCGGCCGGCGCCCGTCATGATAGAGGACACCGTTGCGGCTCCGGTGCAGCCCGTCGTCGAGCCCGAACCGCAACCTGCCGAGGTTCAATCTGAGCGGCAGCCGCAGGCCGTGTTGGCCGCGCAGCCGCGCACCGTGATTCTTGAAGAGCCGACCGATGCTGAGCCTGGCAGGCGTCCGAAGCAACGCGCCGTCGAGCCCGCCGGACCACATTGGGCCGTGCCCGATGATTTGCTGCGGCGGCTGGAGAGCTTGACCTGCGAATGTGATTTGTGCGATTGGTCGATGCACGTCGAGGACTTGCTGCTCGAGTTATGCGATAAAACCAGTCCCTCGGACGAGCGCGCGGCTGTGCTCCTGCGCGAATTGCGCACGGCGGCCGGTGAAGTCGACGCACGAGTCCCGCAGATTGTCGAGCGCAGTGTGGCCATTGAACTGTTGCGCGTGCGGCACAGTTTGGTGCGCAGATTGGACGTGTGGGAACTGATGCCTGCCGCCTTCAGTCAGGAGATTACCCTTGCCGGACCCAGCCAGGCGGACGTCAAACGGCTGGGCGAGGCACTCGACGCCGTCGATGCGATCATCTCCGCGGCCGGGGCTCAAGGGCAGCAATGGCGGCACTATCTGGCAATTGACCCGCTGCGCGACCTGACCAAGATTCCTTGCCCGCTGCCCGAATTAGATGCGCGCCGTCTCGCCCGCGACGTCCAAGGGCGGCTGTCGCGCACGGACCTGAGCGCTCCGCAGCGTGCGTTCATCAGCAGTCGGCCAGTGGTGGAATTGGCCGCGTCGCTGCGATCGTGGTCGCTCGATCCCTTTGATCCGGCGCGGCTCCTTGCGGATATGGAACGCTTCGAAGCGACCAATCAACCCAGCGATGCCCGCCGTGTGGCGGATGACTACATCGAGTCGATCTCGCTGGTTCTGAATGGGGCCGATCTGGCGCAGCGTCTGGAGACGAACTATCGCAACGCCAACGTCCGGTTCGCGCTGACCGAAAAACTGTTGAAGCGACTGCTGCCCGGCGCGTCGATGAGCACGGACCCGGTGCGCGACCAAATCTTGGGACATCCGACGCGCGGCATGAGCACGACTTCAACCACGGTAAACGTGAAGCTCGTGCCGGACGCGCAGCGCTTGCGCGTGGAACTCGAAGCCTCGGGCGAGGTGCTGGCCAACACGCGCTCGACCAGCGGCCCCGCCACGCTGCACACGCGGAGCAATTCGATGTACCTGGCGCGCAAGTTGGTCGACCTCGACCTGCGCGGCATTCGCACCTGGCCGGCTGAAAGCGAATGCATCGACACGCGCACCCAACTGCGCGCCGTGAATACCGACTACGACGGGATTCCGCTCGTCGGTGCGATGGTGGAGAACTACGCACGCTCGCGCCATGCCGACCAGGAACATGAAGTGCGCAGCGAAGTGCGTCGCCGCGTCGAATCGCAGGCCCGGCGCAAAATGGACTCGCTAACCGAAGAGCGGTTGGAGCGGGTCAACCAACTGTTGCAGAACCGAATTCTCAAACCGCTTGATCGCATGTCGCTCGATCCGCAAGTGATCAGTGCCGAAACTTCGGAGCAGCGGCTGACCATGCGGCTGCGCGTGGCGGGCGAGGAGCAGTTGGCCGGTCATACGCCGCGGCCCCGCGCGCCGGGAGACAGCCTGCTCAGTCTGCAACTGCATCAATCTTTGTTCAATAACATTTGCGAGCAACTGCAGTTGGCCGGTCGCACGTTCACGCTCCAGGAGCTACGCGACCATATCAACGATGCCTTGAACCTGGAAAACAGCCGATTCATGGACGCGACAGACCAGGACGTCTCGATCACCTTCGCTGACCAGGACGCCATTCGTGTTTTCTGCGAGCATGGCCGCATCGAGCTCGACCTGTCCGTGGCCCGACTCTCGAACGCCGATCGGACCTGGAAAAACTTCGAAGTACGCGTTTTCTACAGGCCCGAGGTCGACGGGCTGAAGGCCCGGCTGGTGCGCGACGGCACCGTGCAATTGATCGGCAGCCGGCTTGCCGGACAGATCCCGCTGCGAGGGATTTTCAGCAAGGCCTTTGCCAAGGACCGCGAGCTCGATCTGGTCGATCCTAAGTGGTCCTTCGACGAGCGAACGCGGGACCTGGCGTTCTCCCAGTTCGTGATTCAGGACGGCTGGATCGCCGTAGCCGTGGCCGAGCCGCGGCAAAACGTGGCTCGACAGCCGCAAACTCCCACGGCACACTGACGCCCAAGCGCCCGGCCGTTGCAGGGCTTCTCGTAGCAGCTTAACTTGCACGGTGGCGGAAAACTCGCAACTGCGCGATACACCGCCAGGCACCCCCTCGCGCTCGGGATTCTTTCGGCATGCACGATCTGGTTCGTTGGTCCGTCGCCATCACGCTGGTACTGCTGGTACCGATCATTCCGTTTCTAAGTTTTGGCGACTCGCTCGAAGCCCAGGTCGAGCGCTGGTTTGACGAATCATTGTCGCCGGCAGCAACGGCCGGCATCGTCGTGGGGCTGCTGGCCAGTGATATCCTGCTGCCGATCCCTTCGAGCTTCGTCAGCACGCTGGCCGGAGCGCGACTCGGTTTTCTCGGCGCCACGATGGTCGTATGGTTGGGCATGACGGTCGGCGCCATCATCGGGTTTGCGCTGGCCCGGACTTTTGGCCGGCCGCTGGCCGAGCGGTTCTCTTCGGCCGACGATTTGCGCCGCATGGAAGCCTTGGCCGAGGAGCGCGGGCCCGCCGTGCTGGCGCTGACGCGACCGCTGCCGGTCCTGGCCGAGGCAAGTGTCCTGTTGTTAGGCGCCGTCGGCGTGCCATGGCGCAGATTCTTACCGGTCGTGACGCTCGCGAATCTTGGCTTGGCCGCCGCGTACGCCGCATTGGGACATTACGCCGGCCAGGAAGGCAACCTCGCCGTTGCGCTGGCCGCGTCGATTGCGCTGCCGCTGTTGGCCACGACCGCCACCCGGTACTGGCTGCCGTCGGCGGGCGAGGCTTCTTGATGTTCTGCGCACCGCTGCGCTTCGCCGTGGTATCGCTGCGGCAGTGGCGCAGGATCGGGCACTTGTGTCATTCCTTGGAACAAGCGATTAACCGATGACCAAAAACGTCATGTTCTCGTCCGCCGAAGTCTTCGGAGATAATCTTTCGGAAGCAGCAATCGTGCGAACCAACGCTGCTGGCCCGGAAGGCGCGCTGCCGCTGACCGAGGACATGCTACGCGACTGGCCGAGCGGAGATATCTTCGGGCTGACGCAAAACGCGGGCATGGGATGGCCGGTGACCGAAATGCTCGGGCCGCAGTTCGTCCTGCTCAGCACGCAGGGGGGCATTCGCGACGTCGACGGAACGCCGATCGCCTTGGGCTATCACACCGGACATTGGGAGGTCGGGTTGCTGGTGCAAGGCGCCGCGCGCGAACTCAAGGCCGCCGGCGGCGTACCCTTCGCCGCGTTTTGTTCCGATCCCTGCGACGGCCGCACGCAGGGGACCACCGGCATGTTCGACAGCCTTCCCTATCGCAATGACGCGGCGATCATTTTTCGCCGCTTGATCCGTTCGCTGCCCACGCGGCGCGGAGTGCTGGGCGTGGCCACCTGCGACAAAGGCTTGCCCGCCATGATGCTGGCCCTGGCCGGGTCGCGCGAGCTACCCTGCGTGCTCGTCCCCGGCGGCGTCACGCTGCCCGCCACCGAAGGTGAGGATGCCGGCAAGGTGCAGTCGGTCGGGGCGCGTTTTGCCCACGATGAAATCACGCTCGAAGAGGCCGCGGTGCTGGCTTGCCGCGCCTGCGGCTCGCCAGGGGGCGGCTGTCAGTTCCTCGGCACGGCCGCTACGTCACAAGTCGTGGGCGAGGCACTTGGATTGTCGTTGACTCACGCGGCGCTTGCCCCCTCGGGCCAGCCCATCTGGCTCGATATAGCGCGGCGCAGCGCGCGGGCGTTGTGGAATCTGCACGCGCGCGGCATCAAGCTGCGCGACATTCTGACCGGCGCTTCGGTGCGCAACGCCATGGTCGTACACGCCGCTTTCGGCGGCTCGACGAACTTGCTCCTGCACATTCCGGCGATTGCCCATGCCGCCGGGTTGCGACGGCCCTCGGTTGACGACTGGCATCATGTCAACTTGCAAGTGCCACGCTTGGTCGACGCGCTGCCGAATGGACCGGTCGGCCATCCGACGGTACGCGTTTTCCTGGCCGGCGGCGTGCCCGAAGTGATGTTGCATCTGCGCGCGCTGGGGCTGTTGGATCTCGGCGTGCTCACTGTCGCCGGCGTAACACTCGGCGAATCGCTCGACTGGTGGGAAAAGAGCGACCGCCGGCGGAAGCTGCGCGAGGCGCTCTTCGCAGCCGATCAGATTGACCCTGACGATGTGATCATGGCGCCCACCAAGGCCCGTGAGCGCGGCCTCACGAGCACGGTCTGCTTCCCACGCGGCAATCTGGCTCCGCAGGGCTCGGTCGTGAAAAGCACGGCCATCAGTCCGAAGGTTCTCGACGCGCAGGGCGTTTACCGCAAAATCGGCCCGGCGCGCGTCTTTACGCGCGAGATCGACGCGATCGCCGCCATCAAAGGACGCGGCGATCGGCCCATCAAGCCGGGCGACGTGCTCGTGCTCGCCGGGCGCGGGCCGTTGGGTTCCGGCATGGAAGAGATTTACCAGATCACTGCCGCGCTCAAACATCTTTCCTGGGGACACGAAGTAACCGTGGTCACTGATGCACGTTTCTCGGGGGTCAGCACTGGCGCTTGTATTGGCCACGTTGGGCCCGAGGCGCTGGCCGGCGGCCCGATCGGCAAGGTTCGCGATGGCGACTCGATCGAAATCGTGATCGACTGCCGCAACCTCGAAGGGAGCGTGAATTTCATCGGTGATGCGCAAAAGCGGCTCGATCCAGAGCAGGGCGCTGCCGTGTTGGCTGCGCGCCCACCGCGCGATGATCTAGCGCCCGATCCGGCGCTTCCGGACGACACGCGGCTATGGGCGGCACTGCAAAGCGCCAGCGGCGGCACCTGGGGCGGCTGCGTTTACGACGTCGAGCGAATCGTGGCGGCACTTGAGCGCGGCGCTGAATGATCGGGATGTGCCGGCATCTCTTACAACATGCTTATCGCCCGCTGCCAAGAGCATGGCGCCCGCGACAAGCATGGCCAGCTTTTGAACCGCGCTCAACGTGCATCGGCGGGAATGGCTTCAGCGAGTTGCGCAAGTGCACGGAGGAGGCCGTCGATCGCCGTATCATCGTGTGCGGCCGAGAGGCCGATGCGCAGCCGTGATTGCCCTGGCGCGACACTGGGCGGGCGAATCGCTGGCACATAAAAGCCGCGCCGAGCCAATTCCCCGGCCAGTTGCAGCGCCCGGGCCGGCTCGCCCACCACCAGCGGGATGATCTGACTCACCGAGCGACCGATGTCCCAACCCTGCCGTGCGAACTCGCCGCGCAGCCCGGCGGCCCGGGAAAGCGACTTTACGCGCCGTTGCGGCTCTTCGCGCACGATTCGCAGCGCCGCTGACGCCGCGGCGCAGGCTGCCGCCGGCGGCGCCGTGGAAAAAATATACGGCCGCGCACGGTTGACCAACCAGTCGATCAAGCTTCGGCGCCCGCACACAAAGCCGCCCACGCCTCCCAAGGCCTTGCTGAGCGTGCCGACGCGGATCGATACGCGATCGGCGACGCCAAAATGCTCGGCGCTGCCGCGCCCACTTGCACCGAACACGCCCGTGGCGTGGGCTTCATCAACCAAAAGCATCGCTCCGTACCGCTCGGCCAAATCCGTCAGCTCGACGAGCGGCGCGAGGTCGCCGTCCATGCTAAAGAGGCCATCGGTGACGATCAGTCGGCGGCGGACGTCATTCGTCGCCGCAAGCATTTTTTCCAAGCTCCGCCAATCGCCGTGCGCATAAATGCGAACCTCGGCGCGCGACAGACGGCAACCGTCGATCAGGCTCGCATGATTCGTCTCGTCGGCCAGGATGCAGTCTCCGCGACCGGCCAGCGCGATGACGGTAGCTAAGTTCGCCGCGAAGCCCGACGAGAAGACGATCGCTGCTTCCGTCCCTTCGAATTCCGCAAGCTCGGCTTCCAGCTTCGCGTGTGCCGTACCGCGACCCGCCAATAGCGGACTGGCGGCGCTCCCCCACCCCTCGCGCTCGATGCACGCGCGTGCCGCCTCCGTCACGCGCGGGTCGGCGGCCAGCCCCAGGTAATCATTCGAGCCGAAGTTGACGCACCGGCGACCGTTTACGTCGATCGTCGCGCCCGCCGGACCTGCATGGGCGAATTGATGCCGCAGCAAATTCTGCGACTGAAGAGTCGTGAGCTCGTCGTCGATCCAATCGAGCGGATGCTCATTCGCGGTCATGAGCTACTTCTTTCCCCGCTTCAGCGCGTGAGCCAGCTTCAGGATCGTATCGAACTCGGCCTTCGTGACCGGCTGGACCGACAGACGTGATCCGCGCCGCAACAGTTCCATCTTCGAGAGCGCCTTCTGCTCGCGCAGAAAATCGAGCGGCAAGGGCGCGGGAAAGATTTCTTCGAGCCGGATGTCGACTCCGTACCAGAGCGGCTTTTCCTTGGTCGACTTGGGATCGAAGTGATGATTCGCTTTTTGCCACGCGGTGGCGTCGGGATAACCTTCGCGCGTCACCACGGCCGTGCCGACGACGGCCGGCGGATCGGCGGCCGAGTGATAAAACAGCACGCGATCGCCCGGCTTGATCTGGTCCCGCAAAAAGTTGCGCGCCTGGTAGTTCCGCACGCCGTCCCAAAACGTGGTCTGCTTCGGAGCGGCCGCCAAATCGTCGATCGAAAAACTCTCGGGTTCGCTCTTGAAGAGCCAATAATGCGCGGGGGCAGGCATAGAAATTTGGCGCGTCGTGGCAGAAGAATGCGGCGAAACCAGGTCACAAATGCAGGCGTCGTGGCTCGATTCTAGGCCATACCGGGTCTCTTCAAAAGCGGTCGGCCGTACCGCCCGCCCGGCCGCCCTATAATCTTAAGGTCGGCCATGGTCAGTACTTCGGGCCAAGTGTACTAATGGGGGCAAAACCGCCGTGCAAGACGCCGGCCCTCGGCGGCAACTCTTTGGTTAGCCATGACAAAGGCACAATCCCCCAGCCAGACCGAGGGGCGGGTGCCGCAGGTTGCGGTCGATTGGCAGGCGGCTCTGGCCGAGCACGACCGCTGGCTGCGGATGGTCGTCCGCGCGCGGGTGGGAGATTGGCAGGCCGTGGACGAGGTTCTGCAAGAGGTGTCGCTGGCGGCGGTCGCTCAGAAGGCCCCGCTGGCCGATGCCAGCAAAGTCGCGCCCTGGTTGTATCGGTTGGCGGTGCGGCAAGTGTTGCTCTACCGGCGGAAGCACGGCCGGCGGCGCAACCTGGTCGATCGCTTCGCGCGGGAAACACAACCGACGGAAGTCGATCGCCGCACGGTCGATCCTTTGCAATGGCTGCTGGCCGACGAGCGCGGCCGGCAGGTGCGCGCGGCGCTTGCAACCATGCAAGCGCGCGACGCCGAAATCCTGCTGTTGAAGTATGCCGAAGATTGGAGCTACCACGAGATCGCCAGCCACCTGGGCATCAGCCATAGCGCCGTCGAAGCGCGGCTACACCGTGCGCGGCAGCGGCTGCGAGAGACCCTGACAGCGGCGAACGTGATCGAGGTTTAAACGATGATCAAGAACGAACAAGAATTCACCTCTGACGAACTGCGCCAGCTCGACCTGCTGGTCGATGGCGAGCTGGGCGACGCCGAGCGACGGCAGTTGCTCACCGCGCTCGACGCCCGACCTGACGGCTGGCGGCGCTGCGCGCTGGCGTTTCTCGAAGCGCAGAGCTGGCAGCGCGGGCTGCGTGGTTTTGGGTCGCCCGAAAAACCTGCCGAGAAGAAAAGCATCGCTGTTGCGACGGACGCAACGGCGTGGCCGGCGGTGCAACGCAACCAACCCGTGATCGAACCGCGCCGGCAGGGATGGTGGAACGCTCCGTCCGTCGGACTGCCGTGGGCGATGGCCGCTACATTCCTGGTCGCGTTTGGCCTGGCCTGGATCCTTCGTGCGCCGGGCGCGCGGGAGGGCATGGGAACCAGCGGCTTGCAATCTCCGCAAATACCGACTCCGGCGGGCAGCTACCTGGCGACTGACAGGACGGGGAGCAACAACGCTTCGGCGCGAGAGAGCTTACCGCCCGACACCGTCCGCCTGGTGATGGACGACGGTACCAACGGCGCTCGCGAAGTCGAGCTGCCCATTGAAACGACAAGCGCCGATGATGCGTGGCTTACGAACCGTCAGCCAATCGTGCCGCGCGAATTGCGGCAGGCCCTGGAGCGCATGGGGCACCGCGTCGACGAGCGAAGGCAGTTCCTGCCCGTGCAACTCGACGACGGCCGGCAGTTGGTCGTGCCCGTTGACCAGGTGGAATTCACGCCCGTGAGCGCCGTCTACCAGTAGGCCGTTTACCAGTAACTTCTCTACGACACCTTCACCCATCGTTCATTACGTTCCGCCATTGTGAAAGGATGATTCTCATGGCACTCCCCACATCCGGTTCTTTGCGGCGACTGGCCGGCCTGATCGCGATACTAACGACCGCCGGCCTCCTGCACGCCTCTGGCGCGATGGCGCAGGACCTCGCCACCAAAGAGTTTTTCCTGGGCGTGAGCTGCGCGCCATTGACCGACGAATTGCGCGATGAGCTGAAGGTGGACCGGGAGCAAGGCCTGGTCGTCATGGACGTGATTCCTGGCAGCCCCGCGGACAAGGGCGGAGTGCAAAAAGACGACATTCTTATCGCCGTCGGCGACAAGGACCTGGTCGAGGTCGCCGACCTGATCTCGGCCGTTAGCGCTGCGGGCGGCAACGAAATGACGATCACGCTTGCCCGAGACGGCAAACGGCAAGACGCCAAGATCACTCCCGAGCGACGCCGCGATATCAAGTTTTACATGCCGACGCCTGGCGGCCGCGCGCCGGTGGGCGTGCAAATCATCCGGCCGGGGCGCATGGTGCCGCCGCGCATGGCCCTGATGATGCACCACCCTGATCTGCCCGATGACATGTCGGTCACGATCAGCAAACACGGGAAGGAAGCGGCCAAAATCAAGGTCGAGCAAGGGGACAAGTCGTGGGAAGTGACCGAGAACACCCTCGATCAGCTTCCTGACGACGTTCGTCCGCATGTGGAACCCATGGTCGGCCGCATGGCGATCAAGTTGCCGCCGGGCGTGGGAGACGTGCTGACTTACGTTCCCAACTCGGAAGAGTTGCAACAACAGATCAACGAAGCGCGGGAAGCGGCCCGCGGCGCGCGGCGTGACGCCGAGAAAGCGGCCGCCGAGGCGCGGCACGAAGGCGAAGCAGCGGCGCGCGAGGCCGAACAGCGGGCTCGCGACATCGCGCGGCAAGCGCGGGAGAGGGCGGGCGAAATTCGCCGCTCGGCCGAGAAGGCCGCGCTCGACACCGCCGACGACGCCATCGATCGCGGACAACGTTGGCTCGACCGTCAGCTCGATTCGCGGTTCCTGGAACTCGACCGGCGCATCGAAGAGCTGCGCGGCATCGTCGATTCGCTGCGGGGCGAAAAGATTCCGACGCCCGATCAGGACGAAGCGGAAAAGCCGGCGGACCAGCCAAAGAACTGATGCCTCGCTCGAGCGGGAGAAGAAATAACACACGGCGGTCCGCTGGTGCTGAACACACCGGCGAACCGCCGCCTTTGTTTAATGTCCGTTTCAAGAGCGTCCGAACTGTAGGTCCGTGTGCCACTGGTAGCTTGCCTACCAGTGCTTGTCCGGAGTTCGGCACTGGTGGGCGAGCCACCAGTGGCACCCATCGCGTCCTTTGAAATCGCTTGGACAACTTCGTAAGATTCGACTCTACTCGCGCACTTGCTCGAAGTAATTGGTTCCCTTCTTGTTCGACGTCACGACGTCCAACAGCCCGTCGCCATTCACGTCGGCCACCTCGAATTGCGTCCCCACGCCACTGTCGTTGTCGATCGGGTGCGGAATCCACACGGGCTTACCGTCTTGCCGCGTCAACTCGAACCAGTAGACCACGGCCGGCGCTTCGGGATCGACGTCCCCCTTAGGGCCGTGCGCCCAGTAACGTTTGCCGGTGACGAAATCGGGCAGGCCGTCGCGATTGATGTCAGCTAGTGCCAAGGCATGTGTCTGCGAGAACGTGCGATCGATCAAGTGCGTCTGCCACCCTTGCGGCGATTGCTCGTGCCACCAGATCCCCAACTCGTGCGCGGCCGAAGTCAGCACGTCGTTGTCGCCGTCGCCGTCGAAATCGTAAACGAACATCTGCGCGCAGTTGGCGCCCAGGTTGGCCGGGTGGAACTGCCACTCGCCGGGCTTGGCCACGTCGGCCGGCGCTTCCCACCAACCCTCTTTCACGATCACGTCGTTACGGCCGTCGAGATTCAAATCGCCGACTCCCAGACCGTGTACGAACTTTCCGGTGCACGGCGCCCCCTTGGCCGAGATCGCCTGCAGCGGCCAGAGACCATGCACGTCGCCTTGGGGCCGGCGCGCCAGCCCCATCCAGCGATCGGGCCCGTCGGGGTTCGCCGGGTCGGTTGAATAGCCCAGTACCAGCTCGCGCCGGCCGTCGCCATCGACGTCTTGATACGTCGGGCTTTCGTTGTTCGTGACCGGCGTGACAATGTTGCGCTTCCACGGGCCGCCGGCCGATTGCGGATTTTCGAACCACCAGGTGTGCTGGCCAGGGAAGTCGACTACCAACAGGTCGGTCCAGCCGTCGCCGTTCACGTCGTCGGCGAAGTTGCAAAAGCTGTTGCTGTAGTTGTGCGGATCGTATTCCCGCGGCTTCTCGATCACGGGGTGCATCTTCCAGTCGGGCGCTGCGAAGTACACATCGCCGGCCGAGATATCGTTGCGGCCGTCATGGTTGAAATCGCCGACCGAAGTTCCTTCGCTGCGGAACTTGTTGTCGATCGCGGTTCGCTTGAAGCTGATCTTCGCGGCTTTTTCGGCCGCCGTGCTCGTGGTCGCCAACATGCCGCACAACAATAACGCCCAGATCATTCCGCCACGCATTACCAGCACCTCGCTCTACGAAGTTCGAATTCGGGAAGAGCCGCCGGCGAAAATCAGGCGCCGCGGCAGCCTGCAAGTCTAACTTCCCGGCGAGGCGGGTGATAGCGAGGGAACAACGGCCAGTCGGCGGAGGGCAGTACGCTCAGGCGGCTTCGCGCGGTTCGAGCCGCTCTTGGATGCACAGCGCGCGGCGGCCTTTGAAAGCCCCGGGCCGGGCGTGGAACCTTGCGACGCCGTCCGCCCGCACCGTCAGCGGGCTGTGAACCAGCGTGTCGGTCGTGATGATGTCCCCCACGCGTATAGTCGCCAGCTCGCTGGCCGTGATGCGCACGCTGGCCAACTCGGCCACTAACTCCACCAGTCCCGGCGTATAGCGCGGAGTGGTCGACGATGCCGGCGAATGCGTCTCGGCGGCGTGGGGCGAGACGCCCAAGAGCAGATCGCGCACGTTTTCGAGGCTTTTCGTCGGCAGGCAGAATTTCACCGTGCCGGCCGCGTCGGCAAGCATGAGCTCACCCTGCACGACCACGACCCGTTCGCTGGCTGTGGCGACATTCGCCAGTTGCGGATTGGTCTCGACGCGCAAGAGTTCGAATTTCACGGGGGCGACCGTCTGCCAGGCACGAGCAAGCGCGTCGATCCAAAGCGCGGTCACGCGCGCGGCCAGCCGCTTTTCGATCTCCGTAAGCGGTCGCGCCAGCGGCGGAGACGGATCGTGCCCGCCCCCCAGCATCCGGTCCATGATGGGGAACATTATCGCCGGGCTGACGTCGAGCGCCACGGTGCAGGCCAGTCGATCGGCCGCGACGAGGCTTACGCAAGTCGGCCGTTCGAGTGCGCGTACGAACTCGGCGCACGTGACTTGTGTTACACGCGTGATTTTGAGTTTGGCGTTTGTGCGCACGAGCACCGACAGTGCCGCCGCAAAGTCGCGCGCCGCGGTCGCGTGCAACGACTCGAGCGCCGCCATCACCGCGGGACCGATGCGCTCGGCGTAATGAAAATCCAAAGGCGCCGCCGCTCGACCGGCGCCGGCGCGCCGCAAGCCCGCAGCCTGTCCGGCGAAGGTCTCGATATCTCCCAAGCCGTTGCCGCCCGAACCACCACTACCCAACAGGCTGGCCCGCTCGGACGGACTGAGGTTTTCGCCACCCACGAGAGTTTCCTCCTTGAAACTGCGGTGGTATTTGCCGCGTGCGCCGCCGCGCGGTGAATCGAACGATCACTCCCTGATCTGGCCCGACCCGAACACCACGTACTTGTAGCTAGTAAGTTCCTTGACGCCACACGGTCCGCGGGCGTGGAGCTTGTCGGTGCTGATGCCGATTTCGGCCCCGAGCCCGAATTCTCCACCGTCGTTGAAGCGCGTGCTGGCGTTGACGATCACTGCCGAGCTATCGACGCCGGCGGTAAATCGCCGCGCTGCGGCCAGATCGCGCGTCACGATGGCGTCGGTATGTTTTGAGCCATAGCGATTGATATGCTCGATCGCCTCCTCCAACGAGTCGACGACGCACGCCGAGATCGTCGGGCCGAGATATTCGGTCGCATAGTCCTCGGTCGTTGCCGTCTTGGCGCCCGGAATCAACTGGCGGGTGCGCTCGTCGCCGCGAATTTCGACACCGCGCT
Source organism: Pirellulales bacterium (assembly GCA_035546535.1). Taxonomy (NCBI): domain Bacteria; kingdom Pseudomonadati; phylum Planctomycetota; class Planctomycetia; order Pirellulales; species Pirellulales bacterium. Next base: position 25,988 of record DASZWQ010000154.1, read on the forward strand.
CAGCGAGCTTCCGCCCGGCGCGCGGCAAGAACTCCTTGGCCACGGCGGCGTTTACCAGCAGCGACTCCAGCGCGTTGCACACTCCCATGCGCTGGCATTTGCTGTTGATCAGAATATGCTCGGCCATCTCCAGGTCGGCGGCCGCGTCGACATAAAGGTGGCAGTTGCCGGTGAAATGCTTGATGACGGGCATCTTGGCATCGGCCACCACGCGGCGAATCAATCCCTCGCCGCCGCGCGGGATCGCCACGCTAATGTATTCGTCGAGCGCCAGAAAATGGCTCACCGCCTCGCGATCGGTTGTGGAAACCAGTTGCACCGCATCGGCCGGCAGACCGACTTCCGCGGCCGCTTCGGATAGCAAATCGGCAATGGCGCGGTTCGAGTGCGCCGCTTCCTTGCCGCCGCGCAAAATGACCGCGTTACCGCTTTTCACGCAGATCGCGGCCGCGTCGGCCGTCACGTTCGGACGCGATTCGTAGATGAAGAACACGACACCCAGCGGCACGCGCACCTTCAGCACCTCGAGCCCGTTCGGGCGGATGCTCGATTCGATCACCTCGCCGATCGGCTCGGGCAGGGCAGCCACCTCCTCCAACCCGACGGCCATCGATTCAATGGTCTTGGGCGTAAGGCGCAAACGATCGACCTGCGCCGGCGTCAGCCCGAAATCGTCTGCGGCTGCGAGATCCAAGGCGTTGGCGGCGGCCAGTTCCGCGCCGCGGCTGCGCAAAAGTTCGGCGGCGCGGCGGAGCCAATCTTGCTTGACCTTGCCCGGTACGACCGCCAACTGCTGGCTGGCGGCCAGCGCGCGCTGGCCCACCTGGCGTGTGTATTTGCGCAGGTCCAAGTGTTCGGCCGTGGCCATCGGGGAACGCCCCAGCAGAGGTCGGGAAGAGAATTCCGGCAGATGAAATGGGCGCCGCGGAGGGCCCGATTCCATCGAGCAAGTATCGCTCAATACAGGACTTGAGTCAACGTCGGCCGCGAGGCGAATGGGCACGTGAGCCCCGGAAAATGACCTGAAATCGCACGCAGTTGATGAGTTGCCTGGCTGGCACCGCAAGCGCTGCGTCCGATCGACGGCGCCGGACACTTCCGTCCGAAAGTCAGCGAATCACGCCGGCCGGGATGCCGCAGGTCCTTGATCTTTACCTGTTTCCAGGTGCGGACTACGATTCCCGCCCGGTTCTTCTCGTGATTGCGATCGTGGTCCTTGGGTGCAGGACCTCCGTCGCGTTGGGCGAAGGAATGCCCCGATGCAAGCATGGCGTGAGTTCGCGGTTCGTTCACTGAAGCGGCCAGCGGTCGTGATGGGCTTGCTGGCGGCGCTGTTGGCGACACAGATCTTGCCGCTGTGGACGCCGACGCCCGACGGCGCCGGCTACCTGTCGATCGCGCGCAGTATGGCACACGGCGGGCCGGTGACGAACATGGGTTCGCCGAAGCTGCACTATCCCCCCGGCTACCCGCTTTTGATCAGTCCGGCGTTCTGGTTCGGCGATCGACCGTTTCTGTTGCTTGCGCTCGTTCAGTGGCTGTTTGCCGTGGCGATCATGCTGGGAGTCTATCGCTGGGCGCGGCAATGGTTCCCGGGTAGCGAGCTGTGGATTACGGCCCTGGTGATGTCGAATGTCAGCTTGTGGATCCACGCTCGCACGACCATCAGCGAGATGCCGTTCATGGCGCTATTGATCTGGACCGCGATTGCGCTCGACCGGCTGGCTGCTGCGCCGACGGCGCGCAGCGCGACTGTATGGTCGCTGGTTGGCGCCACGGCGATCGCGGCACTGGGTATGATCCGGCCGGTTGGCATCTTGATCGTAACCGGCTATGCGCTCGTGGTTTTCCTCCAAGCGCGTGGCGGACGGATTTCGTGGCGGCGGGCGGTCGGGACGACCTTCGTCCTCGGTGCGCCTGCGGCGGTGGCGATCGCGGCGCTCATCGCGTACGAAGCCCGCACCGCCGCCGAATACGGCACGCGGGGCGACCCGACTTACTTGCACGAGTTCAAGGCGGCCGACTTGCCCCTGGCCGTGCAACTGCTGGAAGGGCTGCGCGTCCGTGTGGCCGAAGTCGGACGCCTACTGCTGCCGGGGATGAACAAGTCATATGCCAAGCCCTACCAGTGGGTAAATGTAAACACGCTGATCTACACGCCCTTTTTCGTAGCCATCGCTTGGGCATGGTGGCAGATTGCCGTTGCAGGCGGCAGTACGCTCTGGCTGATGGTGCCGTGTTATTTGGCTCTGTACATTGCGTACCCCTCGGACCAAGGGACGCGTTACCTGTTGCCGCTGTTGCCGGTGTTGGCGGTGTGCCTGTGGTGGTTCGTATGGCAAGCGTCGCGGCGGCGCGTGCAAGTGCTCGCGGGCTTCGTGGCTGCGCATCTGCTCGTGACCATCGCCTACAGTTCGCATTCGACCGTGCGGCTTGCACGTCTCGGACACGAATGGCAGGCGGTCGACGCCTTTGCCGAGATCATGCGCCGCGATCCGCGGCCGGTGGCCTGCTGGAACGCGCCCTACGGCATCCGCGAATTAACAATGGTCGCCAGCGACCATTGGTGCGGCGAAGTACACGGACCCGAGACCGCCGTGCCGGACGAGGTCGACTGGCTCGTGGCTGAAGCTGACGCGCCCTCTTGCGACGGCTTCGTCGAGCGCGCCCGCGAGGGCGATCTGAAACTGCTTGGCCGCGTTGCGCACGTCGCACACGCGCGGGCAAAAACTCTGCGATAAAGGCCGGGTGCCATGCATTTTCGCTGCAGGCGAATAAGCATGCGCTTCAGGCGATTTTCGCCACCTTAAAGCACCCGGCAGATAAAGCACTTGAGATACTCGGTCTCGAGGCACGTCGCACTCACCGGGTGATCCGGCGCGGCGCCGCGCTGTTCGAGCACCTGAATCTCGCGCCCCAGTTGCTGTGCCACGCCCGAAAGCATGTGCAAAAAATCCTCGCGCATGACATTGCCCGAGCAACTGCACGTCACCAGGATGCCGCCGGGCGGCAACAGCGACGCGCCCAGCCGATTGATGCGGTGATACGCGCGCAAGGCGTCGTCCAGTGATCGGCGGGTGCGGGTGAACTTGGGCGGATCGAGAATCACCATGTCAAAGCGCTCGCGCCGGCCGACCAGCTCGTCGAGCGCATCGAAGCCGTCGGCCGCTTCGAATCGCACATTGGTCGCGGAGTTCAACTCGGCGCCCGCCCGGGCCACCGCGACGGCTTTTTCGCTCGTGTCGATGCCCAGCACTTCCGTCGCACCGCCGAGCCTGGCCGCGGCCAGGCTGAAACCGCCGGTGTAGCAAAACAGGTCCAGCACGCGGGCCCCGCGCGCGTAGCGCGCGGCCGCCGCCCGATTCTCGCGCTGATCGAGATAAAAGCCGGTCTTTTGTCCGACGCCCAAGTCGACGCCGTACCGCAGGCCGTGCTCGTTGATGAAAACCGGCCCCTCGGGCGTCTCGCCCCAGGAGCGATCTTCGTCGACCGATAGTCCCTCTAGCCGGGCCAGCGCCCGATCGGCACGTACCACGATGCCGCGCGCGCCCGACGCTTCGGCCAACAGCGGCAACAGCTCGTCGACGCGCCGCTGCATGGCCAGAGCCGTCGCCTGCACGACTAGATAGGCACCGTAACGATCGACGACCAGGCCGCTCAGGCCGTCGGCCTCGCTATAGATCAAACGCGCGGCGCCGTCGGCGGCGTCATAGCCCAAACGGCGCCGATGTTCGACAGCTCTCTCAATGCGCGATTTCCAGAAACCCGTGTCGAGCGGCTCAGCCGTCCAGGAGTACAGCCGCACGCGTATGCGACTGTGTGAGTTGTACAGCCCTCGGGCCACGAACTTGCCGTTGTCGGCCAGCAGGTCTACCACCGCGCCGTCGGCCGGTTGTCCCTCGACATGATCCACGGCCGAGTCGAGCACCCACGGGTGCCGGCCAAAGAAAGGCCTGGCCTTGCGCGGCTTGAGGATGACCTGCGCGTGGGCTGCGCCCGAGCGGTCCTGGGTTGCGAGAGTTTCTGTGTCCATGCGGATTGTGGTCTTATTTCTGCCCGGCTTTGAGATGCTCGTCATACCAGGCGATGGCGGCCTCTTGCGCTTGCTTCTTGGCCACCGTGTAGACGCCGTAGTGCGTGATATCGGGAATGGTGATCAATTTCTTCGGGCCGGTGGCGCGCTCGAAGGCTTTCAGGCCGTGGTCCTTGTTGTCGAACAGTTCTTCGTTTTCGGCCAGGATGAAGAGCATTGCGCAATGCGGGGCCCGCGCGGCGTCTTCGACCGGCGCGTATTGCATCAGCTTCTCGCGCACCGGCGCGCCGCGCAGATTGCCAACTACCCTCGCCCCCGGCGGCGGATAGCCCAGCTTGCCATGCGTACGGTCGGATGCTTCCTGATAGGTCTTCGCGGCTTCGTCGCCGAGTGTGACGAATCGCGAATCAAAGGCCGGCACCTGGCTGACCGTAGCCTTCACCCGCGGATCGCGCGCGGCCACGTACACGACGTGGCCGCCCGAGTAGCTGCTTCCCCACAGGCCGATCCGCTCGCGATCGCATTGCGGTTCGCCGTAGATCCAGCTCACGGCGTTGGCCAAATCGGTCGTCTGATCGATCGGATCCACGACCTCGCGGACTTCTTTCACCTCGGCCGTGAAGCGCAAATCCTTGCTGCGTTCAGGCGGAGGGCCCATCAGGATCACGCGCGAGTCGCTCGCCCCCCAGCCACGATAGTCGAAGATCAATACCAGGTAACCGGCCCGGGCAAACGCCAGGGCGTCGCCGCGTAACTGAGATGCCACGCCACCCCAGCCGTGCGAGAGGACGATCGTTGGCAGCTTTTCGCCAGCGGGATTCTTCGGCGCAAAGACCTCGGCCGCCATCCGCGTCCCTTCACTGTGGATCGTGGCCGTGCGATGAGCGATGTCGTCCGGCGGTGAAAACGTTGAGCGTGCTTCTTGCGCGGCGACGATGCCTGTCGTCAGCAGAACGAGCGCAGCAGCACCCCACACAGCAGAACATCGGCGAGGAACCATATCGCACCCTCGACACAAGGCAGGAAGTGATCGCGCGGGCCAAGGAATCCGGCCATTGTACTCGCTTTGCGACTCAAGCGCAGGGCCCGCCGAGCTAAAAGAGAAATGCGATGAAGGCAGTCCGCGCGCCGGGAGGACGATAGCCGTAGGGTGCCCTGTGGCACCAAGACTCGCGCACGTCGCGAAAACGGCGTACGCAGCGCCCCCTACGAGAAGCTGACGAGGAAAATCGCGAGCCCGGCAACGCCCTACTTCGGCACGCCGACGAAGCGGAAGCGGATATGCTCGATGAGCACCCGGCGATATTCCTCGATGTCGACGTCGCGCTCGCTGCACACGAGGAACAGCACGCCGTCGTTGCGGAAGTTGCCGTCCCAGGCGATCACCTCGTCGTCGGTCCACAGCGGATCGTATTCGCGTAGCTTCTCGTCCGTCATGCGGCTGAAATAGCTCCGCAGGTTGACGTCGGTCTCGTCCATCGCCATGCCGGCGGGCAGAGCTTCGTAATTGATGTCTTTATCGGTCATGGCATCCTCGAAAGCGCGGAGAAACGACGAGTCAGGGGCCGGAATCGGCTCCGTGCATTCTAGCCTGACAACTCGCGCCACAACAGTTGTCGACCGGAAATGTCGCATGCCGGCGGCACGAACGCGCCTGCTACTCGGCACCGGACGATGATTTTCCACCCACGCAGTACAGATACCGTGTCGAGCGGATCAGCAATTGACCGGCACTGGGCACCAAAGCTGCGCGAAACAGCTCGTCGCCGTCCGATGTAAGGGATGCCTTGGCGACGAGTTTCATCGCGTCGCCGGCCTCGATGACCGTCGTCTGTCCGGCGTCGTTTTGAAAATAGGCCCGGCCGCCGGCCACCAAAGGCGTCGAGGAATAGTTAGCGTCGAGCCGCTCTTTCCATAGCTCGCGCCCGGTGTCGCAGTCGTAACAAAACAGAATGCCTGGCATGCTGATCGCCAGCATGTACTTATCGATCACCACGGGCGACGGCAAATCGCGTCCGCCGCGACGCGGCGTATGCCACAGCCGATTGGTTTCGGTCACGTCGCCGTCGCCGCCGGGACGCACCGCGTATACGTCGCCGGCCAATCCATTGACGACGAACAGTTTTCCATGGGCGAAGGCCGGCACCGGCTCGCCGCGCCCCGCAAAGCCTTTGCAAAACCACAACTCGCGTCCCGAGGCCGGGTCGTAGCCGCGGACCCCCTTTTCGCCGTTGAGTATCATTTCCTCGCGACCGTTCGCACGAATCAAGATCGGCGTGCTCCAGCCGCGCACGGCATCGCGCGGCGTATTCCAGACCGTTTCGCCGGTGCGGCAATCGAAGGCCGTAACGCTCGATTCCTTCGACTCGCTGTCGCAGTTTTGAATGATCAGGTTGCGATAAAAGATCGGGCTGGCCGCCGTCCCCCACGGGCCGGCGAACTGGCCCAGGTCGCGCGACCAGAGATGCTTGCCGTCGAGGGTGTAGCCGTGCAGCCCGCCACGGCCGAAGAAGGCGATCACCACTTCGCCATTCGTAGCACAACTGGCCGAAGCCCAGCCGTTCATGCGGTGCGTTTCCTCGGGCTCGCCGGTCCAGGCCACCTGCTCCCACAAGAGGTGACCATCGCGGCGGTCGAGCGCCATGACGACGCGCTGCTTGCCTTGGTCGAGCGCCGTGGTCAGAAAGATCCGCTCGCCCCACACCGCCGGCGTCGATTGCCCTTCCCCATTGAGCGCGCTTTTCCAGACGACATCATCGTCGCTCCACGAGACGGGTAGCCCCGTCTCCGTCGAATGATTGCTCCCGGTCGGGCCGCCCCAGGCAGGCCAGTTCGTTTCGCCCCATGCTGAGTCGCATGTCAGCGTGACTGCCAAAGCCAAGGTCACTGCCAGCCACGCCGCATCAACAGGACGGAACACGATCTGGCGGGCGCGCGCCGACAGATGCAAAGTGCGATAGATGCCTGGTCGCATGAGTGAAATTCTCCGGAATCCGCAGCACGAAGGCGAGTGATGTATTCGGTCGAGTGACTGAGGGTTTCGGCGGGGGCAAGTGTCGTTGGGCGGGAAACGATGCGGGGGCCGCTCGGGCTGCCGCCTGATTCTAACACGACCCGTGCCTCCTGCCTCTCGGCCGGCGGTAACGTTTCGGCAATCTTCCCCGCCGCTTGCCCATTTTCTTGCCGCGGACGAATTGCCGCCTTAACATCAGGGCGAACGGCAAGGCCGAAACAGGCTGGCAGATCGACCCGGCAAGGGGAACGTCTCGCGGCAGAGCCTTGGCGCCAACATCGCATGGCCAGCAACATCTCGACACGCTTCCCTTGGAAACATGGCCATGTCATTGGAGAGCCGCTCGCGCTTGCGGGCTGGATTGTCCGTCCGCGCCATTACGCGTTCGTTGCGACTGGAACCGCTCGAGTGCCGGCGGATGCTGGCGGTTTTCAACGTCACTGCCGCGGTTGCCGATGGCGCCGCCGGCAGTCTGCGCGCCGCGCTCGTGGCCGCAGCGTCCAATGCCGATGCCTCGAACACGATCAATCTCGCCGCCGGCACCTATGCGCTGACCGATAGCACCGACGGCAACCTGCTCGTCCACAACCTGGCGGGCGGCGCGACCAAGACGTTCGTTCTCGCCGGCGCTGCGCAAGCCACGACCATCATCCAGGGAGGCGATTCCTGGAACGATCGTATCCTGCAAATCGTCAGCGCGCCGGGCGCTGCCGTTGCCGTGACGATGAAGAATCTTTCGATCCAAGGAGGTAATGCCTTCGCGGGCGGTGCCCTCGGCGGTACGGCTGCGCTCGGCGGCGGAGTGCTGGTTGACGGCGGGCAAGTCACGCTGAGCCACGTCGGGCTTTCGAGCAATCATGCGTTTGGCACGACCGGCGCGGCGGGCGCAGCCGGCGGCGGAACCGGGGGCATCGGTGCGGCCGCTCGCGGCGGCGCGATCTATCTCGCGGCCGGGACATTGAACCTTACACAAAGCACGCTCTCGAACAATTTCGCCTTCGGCGGAGTCGGCGGCGCCGGAGGCTTGGGCGCAAGCGCCGGCAAAAACTCCGCGCCGCACGGCGCGTCAGGAGCAGCAGGCGGAAACGGCGCCCCAGGAACTACGCCCGCCACGCCAGGCGCCGAGGGTGGGCACGGCGGAGCGGGAGGCACAGGGCACAACGGCGCGGGCGGGTCGAATGCCGTGGCGCATGCCGGGCAGGGAGGCGCCGGCGGCGCCGGGGGCGATGGCTCGGGAGGAGGAATCTACGTCGCCGCCGGTCAGTTGACGATCACGAACACGACGTTCACCGGCAACGCGGCCGATGGCGGAACGGGCGGCGCCGGAGGATCCGGCGGTCGCGGCGCCGCGCTCAAAGGGGGCTTCGGTGGGTCGGGCGGAGCCGGTGGAACCGGCGGTGTCGGGGGACGCGGCGGTCCGGCTATCGGTGGTGGCGGAGTCGCACTGCACAGTGGCGGCGCCGGTGGAGATGGTGGCGCAGGCGGCGGTGGTGGGCGCGGAGGGCTCGGCGGCAATGGCGCCGCTGGCGCCGGTGGCGGCGCGGGGGGCGCTGGCGGCAATGGCTATGGCGGCGCGCTTTATGTCGCGGCAGGAAGTGTTGTTTTTCAAACGGACACACTGCAGTCCAATTCCGCGGTGGGCGGCACCGGTGGTCGTGGCGGCGATGCCGGTCAAGGAGGCGCAGGCAACACCGGGGGCTGTGGTGGACCTGGGGGGCGCGGCGGCTCGGGAGGGCGCGGGGGGGGCGACGGCGGTTCCAACGCCGGTGCTGGCGGCCTCGGTCACTCCGGAGGCCTCGCCGGCGCAGCGGCCAATGGCGGAGCGGGCGCCGTCGGCGGCGTTGGAGGAGCGGGCGGTAACGGCGGCAATGGCGCCGGCGGCGCGATTTATTTACTCGGCGGCACGTTGGGGCTCGGCAGCGTTAGCATCACATCGAATGCCGCCTATGGTGGCGATGCCGGAGTCGGCGGCAATGGCGCCACCGGCGGCGCCGGAGGGCGCGGTGGCCCTGGCGGCGCCGGAGGCAACGGTGGTCGCGGCGGCGCAGGTGCGAACAACGCCGTTGGCCTCCTCGGCGCGGTCGGTGGCCAAGGCGGAAATGGGGCGGTCGCCGCCGCGGGTGCCGTCGGAGGACGCGGCGGCAACGGCGGCCTCGGCGGCGTCGGCGGTCAGGGAGGCGACGCTTTCGGCGGCGGCATGGCATTGCGCGGCGGAGCAGCCGGTCTTAGCGCGGTCACACTTTCGTCGAACAGCGCCTTCGGAGCGACGGGTGCGCCAGGCGGCGAGGGAGGAGCCGGTGGAACCGGCGGCGACGGCGGTCATGGAGGACAAGGGGGCGCAGGGGGTGACGGCGGCTCGGCAGGCCAAAACGCGCAGCTGCAACTCCTGCCCACCGGCGGCACCGCCGGTGGCGGTGGACGCGGCGGCACCGGCGGCGTCGGGGGCGCGGGCGGTAATGGCGCGAACGGCGGCGCGGGGGGCGGCGGCGGAGACGCGATCGGCGGAAGCGTCTACTTAGATGGCGCTCAGCTCAACATTGGCCCTGGCACGACGTACTCCGGCACCGCGCTGGCCGGCGGCGGCGGTAGCGGTGGCAACATCGGCCTGGCAGGCGCTGGTGGCCATGGTGGTGCGGCGGGCGCAGGCGGGGCCGGCGGTCACGGCGGAGCCGGGCTCACGCATGGGGGCGCAAACGGTTTGTCGGGTGCAGCTGGACAAGCAGGCGCCGGAGGAGGCAGCGGAGCCAGCGGCGGTTTCGGCGCTACGGGTGCGAGCGGGCGCTCCGCGGGCGCCGGCATCTACGTCAACAGTGGCACCGTGACCACCGTCCTGCGAGCAACTCACGCTGCCGTCGTTCAGCAGCCACCGACAAGCATCGCGGCCGGCACTCCCTTCTCGATCGAAGTCGACGCGCTGAACGCCAATAACAACGTCGATCCGACCTACAACGGACTCATTACCGTGTCGCTCGGCAATAATCCCGGCGGTAGCGGACTTGCCGGTACGCTTTTGCTCACTGCCGTGCACGGCGTCGCGACGTTTACGAATCTCGAGCTGTTCAAGCCGGGCAGCGGGTACACGCTGAACGTCGCGGCCGCGGGAATCTCGTCGACGGCAACCAGTTCGTTTAACGTCACCGGTGCCAGCAATTTGCCGCCGAAAGTGATCCAAGTGCTCGCGGCAGGCACGACGTGGAATCCCAGCTTTCTCAATGCCCTCAAAGTGTCTGGGCAGGGAAACGGCACGGGCTACAACCTTCCGGCCGGCGCAGCGCAGCTAACATCGCTTCCGTGGAGCAACGTCAATCAAATTCAAATTGCCTTCAGTGAAGCAGTCACCGTGTCGCAAGCCAGTTTGTCGCTTACTGGTTTGGGAGGCGTGTTGGCCACTACCGGCTTCTCGTACAACGCGACAGCGTTCGTTGCCACGTGGACGCTCGCCAATCCGATCGGCGCCGGCAAAGTGACGATCAATCTGCATTCCTCCGGCACAAGTGCGGTCAAAGATTCTGGCGGCCGCGCGCTGGACGGCGAGTGGACGAACGGCGCAAGCGCTTACCCATCGGGTAATGGCACGGCTGGCGGTGATTTCAATTTTGCGATTAACGTGTTGCCGGGAGACGCGAACGGCGATGGCATCGTCAATAGCCAGGATCTAGCGCTCGTGTCGTCCAGTTGGCTGTCGTCGGGGCCGGTCGCTGATGACAATGGCGATGGCATCGTGAATAGTCAGGATCTGGCCCTGATTTCTTCACAGTGGTTGGCCGCCTTGCCGGCGGGCGGAGCGGCGTCGGGCAATAGCCAGGCGAGCAGCCTTCGGGCGAACGGCGCGCAGACGGCGGCTTTCTCGGTTTCTAGTCAGAGTGATGCTGCGCCGGCCTTTGCAATACCAATCATCGGTCCGGTGTTGCCGCAAGCCTGGGCGAGACCGTCTGCGCAGCTTTCGGATCGTTCCGTCGCTCCGCTTCCCTCTCTTTTTGCGACGGCAGCAACGTCTGCGCGCGATCGAGCCTTCCGCCTGGAAGACGGCGCCGGTTCCGGCGGCAATCGATCTCGAGATTGGTGGCAGGGAGACGATCCGATCGGCGAAGGACTACTCAGCGTCCTGGCCACCGCTCGCCCCCACTCGCGATAAGCGCCGACGCCGGTGCATGCCCAGAGCGAGCGTTCAAGCAACCGCTAGCCTGGCGAGCGCAGCGGTAGATATTCGGGCATTTTTTCGGTTCGCACCCCCCGTTTTGTTGCGTTTGCCGCGGTGCCGCCGTACTATCCGACGTAGTCAGGGCGCGCATTCATGGGAGGCCGAGGAGATGCGCCTTCGCCACGATGGCCAGTCGCCGCCCGCCCTGGTCGGGGAAGACTCGGAGCAGGGAGAAGCTTGCGGCAGGTCGCATCATGGGCCGAATCATTGTCGCGCCGGCCACTGTGTTCAACAGCCCGCTACTCTCCAACGACTCTACGCGGAGAGCACGACCGCTTCTTTGCTCATTTGGCGACGACCGCCACGGACTACACATTCACTCATATGAATTTATAGATCGAACGGAGATTTCTCCTCGGAAGATTCCACAAGGCCGAGGATACAAACCAACGAGAGGGGCAACGGGCCAACTACGGGACCGGTTTTCGGCGCGCGAAGATTTTTCTTTGCATTCGATAAGACCGCTATTTAGTATCGCACCGCCAGTGTCGCCTGCCCGGCATAGCTGCTCTGCATGGCAGTGTCCGTCGCGCACGCTCCCGCGTTGAGTCCGCTCCCGCTGAGAGTGTTACATCCCATGTCGCATCCACATCCATCCTGCCGGCGCGAGGGCTTGCGCGTCGACCGGCGCACTGCCACGCGTTCGCTAGCGCTTGAACCGCTCGAAGCGCGCCGCCTGTTGGCCGTTTTCAATGTCAACGACGTGGCCGGGCTGACCGCCGCGGTCAGCACCGCAAACCACAACGGCGATGCCACGAACACGATCAATCTCGCAGCCGGAACTTACACGCTAAATGCCAGCGCCGGCGAATTGCTGCTGCAGGATCTAAACAGCTCCGTCGCGAGTAAAGCGTTGACCATCGTCGGTGCCGGCCAAACGAAAACCGTGATCGACGGCGCGTCGGCAACCCGCGTCTTCGAAATTGCGAGCACACCTGGCGCGACGAGCTCGGCCCTCATCGAGCACCTGAGCATCAACCACGGCAACGCCACCAACGGTGGGCAGCTAGGCACAAGCGCGGCGCTGGGTGGCGGTCTACTCATTGACGGCGGCAGCGTCACGCTCAGCGATGTAGCCATGAGAAGCGACCAGGCAAACGCCGCCGCTGGCGCAGCCGGCATCGGCGCCTTCCATGGTACGGACGGCGGCGCAGGCCAAAATGCGCGTGGCGGCGCGATCTATCTCGCCGCCGGCTCGCTGAATCTCTTCGGCTCGTTGATCGATCACGGCGTGGCCCAGGCCGGTGCAGGCGGGAACGGAGGTAGCGGCGGCATCAGCGGAGCACCGCCGATGCATGGTGCGGCGGGAAGCGCCGGTCCCAACGGCGCCAACGGTGCCATTGCGACCGGACAAGGACAGCCGGGCCAAAACGGCTTGCCGGGCACGCCTGGGAAAAATGGCATACCTGGAGGGAATGATTCTGTGCTGGTCGGGCAAGGTGGTCGTGGTGGCGACGGAGGCGATGCCGCCGGCGGCGGTCTCTATGTCGCGGGGGGGCAACTCACCATCGCGAACACGACCTTCCAAAATAACTCGGTCTTAGCCGGTCATGGCGGCGTGGGAGGCGTTGGCGCTCAGGGCAATCAGCTTGCCGGCGGCGCCGGCGGCGCTGGCGGCCAAGGGGGCAGCGGCGGAGATGGCGGGCACGGCGGACCAAACACAGGGCCTAACCCCGCCGGCAATGGTGGCAACGGCGCGGCGGGTGCGGCCGGCGGTCTGGGTGCCACCGGCGGACTCGCTGCCAACGGCGGCAACGGAGGGACCGGTGGTAATGGAGGCGATGCCGAAGGAGGTGCGATCTACCTGGCCGGCGGCAACGCGACCATGCAGACCGGCACCGTGCAAAACAACTATGCTTGGGGCGGACGCGGCGGCGCGGGCGGAGCCGGAGGCGCAGGGGGCAACGGTGGATCGGGCGCACGCGGCGGCAACGGTGGCCGTGGTGGCTCAGGCGGCGCGGGCGGCGGTTTTGCCTCGCAAAGCCAAGCACATGGCGGCAGCGGTGGTGATGGAGGCAACGGCGCGGCGGGCGGACTCGGCGGCAACGCCCGGAATGGCGGTGATGGTGGAATCGGCGGGCTCGCCGGGACTGCGGCCGGCGCCGGCCTCTTTGTCGCCGGCGGATCGCTCACCATCACCAGCTATTCGATTACAGCCAATCAAGCAGCCGGCGGCATCGGTGGAGTGGGCGGCGCGGGGGGCGTAGGCGGACGAGGTGGTAATGGCGGCCGCGGAGGCGCCGGAGGGGATGGCGGCCGTGGCGGCTCGGGAGGACTCGGCTACAACGGCCCGATCGAACAACAGAATGGCGCGCCCGCCGGCGATGGCGGCAATGGCGGCAACGGGGCGGCAGCCGGCAATGGCGGCAACGGCGGAGCAGGAGGCGCAGGAGGCGCAGGGAACACCGCCTTCGGCGCGGGCATTGCCGTGTTTGGCGGTTCGGCCGAACTCGATAAGGATGCGCTTTTTATTAATAGCGAATTTGGCGGTGCCGGAGGGCCAGCCGGAGCGGGCGGCGCCGGAGGCGCAGGCGGCCACGGTGGCGCCGGAGGCTCAGGCGGCTCGGGCGGCTCCGGAGGGGACGGGGGAACGAGCTTCCACCGTGGCTGGCTTGTTGGTAGCGGCGGCCAAGGCGGCAATGGCGGTGCTGGCGGGCAGGGGGCGCAGGGAGGAAACGGAGGAAACGGTGGGACCTCGGGACTTTCAGGGACCGGCGGCAGCGTTTTTGGCGGCAGCATTTACCTTGGTGGCGGCGCCCTGCAGATAGGACTGGGAACGACTTACACCGGCTTGCAAGTTGCTGCCAGTGGCGGTGTCATCGGCGCACAGGGCGCCGCGGGCTCAGGCGGTGCAGGGGGCACCGGCGGACTCGGCGGCAGTGGCGGACGCGGCGGCCTGGGGGGCCATCTCGTTCCCCGAGCCAATGGCTTCCGCGCGGCGGGCGGTGGCGACGGCGCCCAGGGAGGGACAGCGAGTGGTGGAGCACCGGGAGTCGCAGGCGGGGTCGGTGGTATCGGCAAAGCGGGTACGGCCGCCGGCAGTGGCATCTATGTCGCGGGCGGCACGATTACCACCGCCATGCCCGCCACGCACATCGGCGTGCTATCCCAACCGCCGGCCAGCGTACACGCCGGCTCAACTTTCTCGCTACAAGTCGCCGCCGAAAATAGCAGTGGCGTTCCCGACCCAACCTATAACGGCCCGATCTCGGTAGCAATTATCACCAATCCGGGCGGCGGATCGCTCTCGGGAACGGTGACCGTCAACGCAATCAGTGGAGTGGCGACGTTCAACGATCTGTCTATTTCGCAGCCCGGCAACGGGTACAAATTGATTGTCGCCACGGCGGGACTGACGTCGGGCTTCACGCAACTCTTCAACGTCACCAGCAGCACCTCCGGTGTACCGCCAACCGTTACCCAGGTGCTTGCCAGTGGCACGACCTGGTCGGCTTCGTTCTTGACCGCCTTGCAGGTGGCCGGGCACGGGAATGGCACCGGCTACGTCATCCCCGCCGGCGCAACACAACTGAACGCGCTTCCCTGGGCGAACGTCAATCAGATCGAAATCTCGTTCAGCAAGGATGTGAGCGTCTCCCAATCGAGTCTCGACCTCAGCGAGTTAGGAAGTACGATTGCGACGACTGGCTTCCGCTATTTTCCAGCCACCTTCACGGCGGTGTGGACACTGGCAAATCCGGTCGGCGCCGGCACATTGAATCTCGTTTTGCACTCGACCGGGGCAAGCGCGGTGAAGGACTCAGCCGGCAACGCGCTCGACGGTGAATGGACCAACGGCGTGAGCGCCTATCCATCAGGCAACGAAGTGGCCGGTGGGGATTTCAACTTCGGGATTCGCGTGTTGCCGGGCGACGCGAACGGCGACGGCATTGTGAACAGTCAGGATTTGGCCGCAGTCACGGTGGGCTGGCTTACCTCTGGCGTGGTCGGTGACGTGAATGCCGACGGCATCGTCAACTCGCAGGATCTGGCGCTGATTGCCTCGCAATGGCTGGCAAGCGTGCCGGGGGGCACCGCTGCTCAGGCGAATACTTTCCGTGGCCAAAGCTTGATGGCCATAAATCTACAAACGGGGAATAGTGCCGCGGCCACCGGCATGGACGTCGGCGTTAGTGCGCCGGCGGCTACTGCCACGGTACCCGACGTGTTGGCGGCATCCACAAGCGGTGCAACGGAGACGTCGAATGTCGTACGTGCCACCATCGTCGTCGGCGCTGCTGAGCCCGCTGACTCACCGGCCGCGCAAGTTGTGCCAACTGCGTTGATGTTGCCTGAAACTTCGACGGCCGTACCGCCGCCTGCCGAGCATCTGGCATCGTTTATCTCAAGCGCGGGCAATAGCACTTTGTCTGCGCCGAACAACAACATAAGCTCGTCCGAGACCCGCGCCCCGTTCGACGGCCTTGCCGTCCTCGAAGAGCGGATCGGGGGCTGGATAGCCTCGCAGTCGGGTGAGTTGGGCCCGGCGTCGCTCGAGCTGTCCTCGCTTGGGGATAACCACCGTTGGTCGCTGGATGACGACACGCTCGACGCGATATTGGCCGCGCGTTTCGCGGTTAGATCTTAGCGGGCCTTGGACGTGGCGCGCCGGCGTTTGTGCCCATGGCTACGCGACGCTTTGCTGCCTTCGGCTTCTTCGCCTTCGGGGCTTTCGGCTTCGACGTTGATTTGCTCGGCAAGCTCACTGAGCTTTCTGTCGGTCGCGGCCTCTTCGTCGAGCGTCTGTTGCAGAAGATTGCGAGCTTGATCCTCGCCGAGCAACTCGGCGTACGTGCGCACGCAGCCGTAGCCGGCGATCTCGTAATGCTCGACGCGCTGCGCGGCGGCAATCAAACCCGCGTCAAGGACTTCCGGCTCGGCGTCTTCTTGCAGCAGTTCCTCGCCTTCCTCGATCAACCCTACCATGGCCTTACACGTTTTAGCCTTCGCCTTCTGCCCGAGCAGCTCGAATACTTGCTCCAATCGTTCGGCATGTCCCTTCGTCTGCTCGAGATGATCGAGAAAGCCTTGTTGCAAATCCTCGGAATGCGCTGCCTTTGCCATTTTCGGCAGCGCTTTGATCAACTGCTTTTCCGCGCTGTACAAATCCTTGAGCTCGTCAACAAAGAGTTCCTTCAGCGTTGCCATCTTCATGACCTACCAATCCTTTCAGGGCCGCCGGCGGCCACTCCGAATAAAGGTTCGCATTCCTGAGCCGTGAAACCAGGAGCCGAGCTGCTGTTAGCGCCACCGATTGACGAGGCGCATGGTCAACCCGAAAACGACGCCCGCGCCGACGGCCATCGCCAGCGTCTGCAAGGGTCGCGCGCGAATCGAGTCTCGGGCGCACTCCGCCAGGTCGGTCACCTGAGCGCGGCCGGCGTCGAAGACTTCGTGCATCTGTTCGCTCATGCCATTGAGGGCCTCGCGCCCGGCCGCCGTTGCCTCGCGGCGCACCGCCTTGACAGCTCGTTCTCCATGCTCGGCAGCATTACGCACGTGCTTACGGCTGTTGCTCGCCATTTTGAGATTCTCCGTTGATTCGAGGTTGGTTCTCTAAAAAATCCTGGGCGCTCACGAGTCGCGATTGATCTGTTTCGCGCGGTCCTTTACCTTCTCGACGACCTTCTCCGCGGCCTGCTTCACCTTGCCGGCGGCCTGATCGATCTTGCCCTCGCGGCGCATTTTGTCGTTGTCCGCGAGCGCGCCGGCGGCCTCTTTCACGCGACCTTTCACTTCTTCTGCTTTCCCAGCCATGATCTGCTCCTCTCGAATTCGTTGTTGGTATCGGACGACAGGATGCCCGTCCCTCTCATGGATTCGGTGGTATTGCAAGTCATGTGCCAGAGCAACATCGCGGAAAACTTGCCGGGCAATTTCCGGTTCTCTGGCCGATCGTGAGGCCCTACTGGCCGTCGGCACGCCATTCCGGTTTCGCTGCGATGCTGGCACCGGAGCCAGGTAAGTCGATTTTTTCGGAACAACTGACTGCTCGGCATCGTGTATCTTGGGAACAGGTTGATTCGTCGAGCGAGGGGGTTGTAACGGTGACAGCGCGTCTTGTTGTTCTGCTGTGCCTCGTGATTGCCGCGCCGGTGAGTTGGGCCGAAGAAGTCGCCACGGTCGACATCGATCTAGTCGATCAGCAGCCGATCGAGTACCCGACGCATCATGTGCAAGGGCTCGCCGTCACGGCCGATTCTTATTGGATTTCCAGCGTCGACCGCCGCGCGCGCGTCGGCTTTGTCTTCCGCGTTGACCGCGCCACGGCCAAGCTGGCAGGCAAACGCGAATTGTCGTTCGACGCCCAGTTTCATCCGGGCGGGATCGAACTCGCCGGCGATTCTTTATGGGTTCCCGTGGCCGAGTACCGGCCGCGCTCGACGAGCACGATCCTCAAGCTCGATGCGCAAAGCCTGGAAACCCAAGCGTCGTTCACCGTCGACGACCATATCGGCTGCCTGGCCGTCAACGCCGGGGGCCAGATTACGGCCGCGAATTGGGACGCCCGAACGTTCTATCGCTTTACCGCCGACGGCAAGAAGCTGGGCGAGACCGCCAACCCGCGGCCGACGGCTTATCAAGATCTGAAATCCTGGGGCGAGCTCCTCGTCGGTTGCGGCACCGAGAAGGTTGAGGGGCAGGTGCGGCCCGTCGTCGATTGTCTGCGCCCCGACACGCTGGCGCTTGAGGCGCGCTGGAGGCCGCGCGGCACGCTCCGCTCGGGCGGCAACAATTTCTGCCGCGAAGGCTGCGCGATCTTTAAAGGAGCGCTTTTTCTGATGCCGGAGGACGGTCCGCAGACGACCATCTATCAGTTCGCGGCGCCACGACCGTGATCGAGAAGTTCGGAGGAGCATGCGAGGCACTTTCACGTTACGTGCTAGCAGCGCTTCGCCCCGCCATGGCGGGGCATGCTCGGCACTCGGGCACGAATCGTCTGTACCCCGCGACGCTTAACGGCTAAGCTTTTCGCCCTGCGCCACCGTCTTTCCAGCCACCCATCTCGCGACTCGCTTCCCCGCCGAGCGATTTCAAGGAGCTGCGATGTGCCGTCATGCCCGGATTCGTCCCCCGCGCCACTTAGCGATCATCGGCATCCTCATCGCAGGCTGTGCGCTGCTATCCGCGGGCACACGCGCCGCGGCGGCACCGGCTGGGGCAAGCGTTACCGCCAAGGCCGAAGGTGCGGCGCCTGCCTCGCCCTCTACCTTGGAAGAAACGCTCGTCAAGCGCAAGGAGTTGGCGGCCCAGATCGCGGCGCTCGCTCAACAAGATCCGCAGGGCGCCAGTGGCAATGATTCGCTTGACGTCTCCGACAGTGAAGACGAGCTGGAATTCCTCGAGGTCCTGGATGGCGTCTATGGCGAGCAGCAAGCCCGGCTCGAACAGCGGCAGGAGCTCACGGCCGAAAAACAGCGCGTACAGGCGGATCTCGACGCGCTGCGCAAATACGGCGCGAGCGAGACGAAGCCGTACTCGTTCTTGCTGTTGGAGGATCTGCGAGACGAACTTGCGGCGGAAGAGGATCGCGAAAACGTCAACAACGCCGATTTGAAGCAGGCCGCGCAAATGATCGAGGCGGCGCAGGCGCACTTCAGTCAAGCAGAACGCGAGCGGCGCCGCATCCAAGAAACCATGGCCGAAAACAAGCGTGCGGACCAGCAAGCTGCGCTCGCCCACGATCTGAAATTGGCCGAGCGCGAAAGCCAGATTGCCAAAGAGCTGATCACGGTCCGGCAACTTGAGGTCGATGTAAGGGCGTTGCGGCGCGACGTGTCGACCGTGCGCAAGACGCTGTTGGCCGAGAAGGTCGCGTTGATCGGCCGCGACGTTCGCTTCACCCGGCAGGACGTGCAGGACCGATTGAAGGCGCTGACTGCCGTCGAGGCGGGGTTGAACGCGAAGCTCAAGCAAGTCCGCGCGAGCCGCCGCAAGACCGAGCTGGAGCAAACAGCGTCTCTTAAGCAGTTACATGATAACAAGGCTGCACGCGCGGTCATGGATCTGGCCGCCGAGTCATGGCATGTGGCGCGCGACGCGCAGCAGATCGAGATGTCGCTTCTGAACGAATGCCTCGGCGACACTCGGCGACTGCGTCATTATTGGGAATGCCGCTTTGCGGCCGAGACTGGCACGGCCACGCCCGCCGAGCTGGCCGAATGGCGCGTCACTTTGCAGGACCTGCTAACCGAATTGGGCGATCGGCAACGGTCCCTGGCCCAGCAAATCGAAACGACCCGCGCCAGCCAGGCGAAACTCGTCCAGCGCATGCGCGACGACGAGGACGCCGACATCAAGAAATGGGGCGAATTTCAATCGACCCAATGGCAGTCGCTACGCGAGGTGTGCGAAACGAACGTCGTGCAGCTCCAGGTCACCCAGCGCTGGGCGGAGCGGTTTAGCGAGGAGCTCGATGCGCGGCTGAAGCCGCAGCACGCGGACAGTTGGCGCACCAAAGCCGAGGAGCGCTTCTTGGTCGCCTGGCAGTGCGAAGTGTTCACGGTCAACGATCGTCCGATCACGATTGGTAAAATCGTCACGCTGATTTTCTGGCTGTTTTTGAGCGTCTTCGCGGCCCGTGTTTTGAGCCGCTTGTTGGGCCAGCAGATCCTGCCGCGGTTCGGCCTCAACGAGGGAGCCTCGCACGCCATCCGCGCCATGGCTTTCTATTCGTTAACGATGCTCTTTGGCGTCCTGTCGTTTCAGGTCGTGCATATCCCGCTTTCGGCCTTCGCGTTTTTAGGCGGTGCCGTGGCCATCGCCGTGGGCTTCGGCAGCCAGGACATCGCCAATAATTTCATGAGTGGAATCATCCTGCTCGCTGAGCAGCCGATTCGCGTGGGCGATATCGTGATGGTCGACACCGTGCAAGGCACTGTTGAACACATCGGCCCGCGCAGCACGCGCATCAAGACCGACGCAAATCATGAGCTAGTCGTGCCGAACAGCAAGCTCTTGTCGGATAAGGTGACCAACCTGACCCTGTCCGACAGCCTGATCCAGACGACCGTCGCGGTGACGTTGCCGACGAAAATCCCGGTGAAAGAGGCCAAGGGACTTCTCCTCGCCGCGGCGCTGTCGCAGCCGGCGGTGCTGCACGCCCCTTGTCCCGTCGTATTGTTCAAACAGTTCGGGACGACGACGATGGACTTCGAGCTGCATTTCTGGCTGCAATTGCGCGACGAGATGCAGGCGGCGATCGCGCAGAGCGACGTGCGCGAAGCCATCAACGAGCTGTTCCTGGAGCAAAACGCACAAGCGGCGATCAGCACGCCCACAAGTGCGGTTTCGCCCGCGGCCAGTCGCGCGAGCGCCGCATAAGAGAACGGTCGCCGATCAACTCAGCGTCCGCCGTCGTGCGCGGCATTCACCGCCGGCTTCGGCCGATGGCCCATTTGGATCTCGACCATCGTGCGATAGCGACCGCTCGAAGCCATCAAGTCGTCATGCGTGCCGCGTTCGACGATCTCGCCGTCGACCAGCAGCACGATCAGGTCAGCGTGCATGATCGTGCTTAAGCGGTGAGCGATGACGAAACTGGTGCGCCCCCTGAGCAGCGTGTCGAGGCTTTGCTGGATCAGCCGCTCGCTTTCCGTGTCGAGATTGCTCGTGGCCTCGTCCAGGATGAAGATGCGCGGATCGGCCAGCACGGCCCGGGCGATCGCCAACCGTTGCCGCTGCCCACCGCTGAGCTTCACGCCCCGCTCACCGATGAGCGTGTCGTAACCGTCCGCTAGCGACACGATAAACTCGTGCGCGTTGGCCACGCGGGCCGCTTCTTCGATTTGTGCGGGCGTCGCGTGCCGCGCGGCGTAGCCGATGTTGGCCGCGATCGTACCGTCGAACAGGAAAATATCCTGCTCCACCACGCCCAGCAATCGGCGATAGCTTTCCACATGGATATCGCGCAGGTCGACGCCGTCGAGGGATACCGAGCCCTCGACCGGATCGTAGAACCGCGCCACCAGGTTGCAAAGCGTGGTTTTGCCGGCGCCGCTCGGTCCGACCAAGGCGATCATCTGGCCCGGTCGTGCGTCGAGATCGACGTTGCGCAGCACGTATTGGCTTGTGCCCGGGTAATGGAAGCTAACGTCTCGCAATTGCACGTGGCCGGCGACCTCATCGCGAGCAATGTCTCGCGCGCCAGGACGCGACGGCATCTCGCGCGGCTCGTCCAAGAGATCGTAAACCCGATCCAGACCGGCCAGATTGTTCTGCAGTGTCGTGGCGCTCTCGGCCAATACGGCCAGCGGTTCGAGCAGCATGACCAGATACACGAGGAACATCATCAGCTCGCCGACCGAAAGGGCGCCGGAGAGCACCTGCGAACCGCCGTAAATCAACAACAGCGCCGATGCACCGGGAATCAGCACGGCCCACACCATTTCGACACCGCGCGACCACCACCAGGCCAAGAGCTCGTGCCGGGCCATGAGGTTGCCTCCGCGCGTGAAGCGGGCCGTCTCGCTATGGCTGCGCCCAAAAGCGCGCACGACACGCATCCCGCCAAAGGCCTCGGTCGCGTGACTGTCGATTTCTTGCCGTTGCCGGCGGATCTCGCGGAACTGGGGGCGAATGCGTCCGATCCAGGTTCGGTGCGTCACGAAAACCGTGGGAATCACGACCAGCGAGCCCAGCAACAACCGCCAATCGACCCAGGCCAACACCGCCAGGCTGGCCAAGAGCTGAATGACGGCGCGCCAGGGGTTGTAAATCATGTTGAAGACCAGGTCGCCCACGCCACCCGCGTCTTCGCGCAAGATGCTGGCCACGCCCCCGGACTTGATCGCATACACCCGATGCAACGGCAGTCGTACCGCATGCGCGAAGACGCGCTTGCGCAGATCGACCTGAAGTCGCTTGACCGTCACCGTGGCCAGGTACCGCCCCCAGGTGTTGACCACCAGCGATACGACCGAGATCACGAACACGCCCAGCGCCAAAATCAAAAGAGCGGGCATGCCGGTCGCCGGCAGATGCCAGCGTTCGACGAGCGGCAGCGGCTTACCGGGAAACACGTTGTCGACGACCAGCTTCGTCGCCGCCGGAGGCACGAGCTTCAAGAGCGTCGAAACCGTCAACGTCGCCAGCGCAATTCCTAACGATAGCCGGTGACCACGGGCTAGCGACAGAAAATGCCGCACCAGCAACCAGGCCGAGCGATGGGAGCGGCGCGATGATTGCGGCGCACTGCCATTTTTCTCGGCTGCGCCGTCGCCGTGACGCTCGGCGCGTAATCGCTTCCGGTACTCGGCGAAGCGGGCGCGACTGGAAGAGCTACGTGTTTTCATCGGACGTTACTTGGCCCTTTGCGGAATAGCGCCCTCCACGCTCGTGCGTTCCTGGGACGGGGGCGGCCGCGGTCTGAAGTATTTTAGCGCAGTGCGGCTGGTTTGGCGCATCCGACCAAAACAACATGCCTGAAGCCGCCGGAATTGTGGTGAGAAGGGCAGTCGGACGCTTTGATCCGTCAGGGCTTGTCGCGGCCCGCGGCGCCCGGTTTTTGGATGGCAAACAGGTGGTGCTCGCCGCGAACCAGCAACTGGCTGCCGGCTAACCCGGGCGTGGAAAGGAACATTTCCTCATCCCCCAACGAGTTGACGCGCAGCACCTCGAAATCGTCGCCGGCTTTGATGACGAACGTGTCACCGAACTCGCTTAAGCAAAAGATATTGCCGTTGGCGGCCCAAGGAGACGCCGTGAACGCGCGGCCGTTGGGTAGCCGCTTCCGTTCGTATACCGCCTTGCCGGTCTGCGCATCGTAGCAGGACAGAATTCCCAAATCGGTCAGAGCGTAAACGCGGTCCTGGAAGTAGAGCAGCGACGGATTGTACGGTGCCGCGCGGCGCAAGCACCAGGCAACGAAATCATTGTTCGATGCGTCCGCAGCCAGCGAGATATCCCCCGCCCCTCCCGGACGCACGGCCACGATGGGCCGTTTACTGCTCAGCACGTGGCCCGATGCCAGGTACAGCAAATTCGGCCCGGCCAGCGGCGACGGGATCGAATGGGCCGACATGTCACCGAGATGCCACAGCAGTCGACCATCAAGATCGTACGAGCGAACGACACCGCTGCCCGAGATGACTAGCTCGCTGCGCAGCGCATTGTGCCAGAGGTAGGGGGTCGACCAGCAGCTTTTCTCGGGCCGCGCGACGCGCCAATTCTCGGCGCCGGTCTTGCGATCCAAGGCCAGAAGAAACGATTCGTCCTCGTTGTCATTGAGAACCAGCACGTTTTCGCCGTACATGATGGGCGAACTGCCCGTGCCCATCCCGTCGGCCGTCTTGTAGCTTCCCAACGTGCGCGACCAGAGAGGCTGGCCGTCAAAGTCGTAGCAGAACACGCCCAGGTTGCCGAAATAGGCGTACACGCGCTCGCCGTCGGTGACGGGCGTTTCCGAAGCGTAGGTGTTCTTCAAGTGAACCGACTGCGGGGGCACGCCTTCGTGCGCGACACGCTCCCACAACAAGCGACCATCGGTCCGGTCCAGGCAGTACACGTACCACTTGTGCGGCACCGAGGGCGCCACTTTTTGATCGCCACCGAAATACAGGCCCCGTTTGCGCTCGGCCTGGTCCTCGGCGCTGGTAACACTCGTAAGAAAGACGCGCTTCCCCCAAACGATCGGCGACGACCAGCCGCGGCCGGCGATGGCCGTCTTCCAGGCGACGTTCTCGGTCGCGCTCCAGGTGTCGGGCAAATCGGGATGATCGGCAACACCGCGCGCACCCGGCCCGCGGAATTGCGGCCAGTTGTCGTCCGCAATGGCAAACGCGCCCGGCGCAACCGCCGCGGCGGATACCAGCAAAGCAAATCTGGCGAGGCGAGCGATCATGCACGTTCCCCGAAACGCGGCTCCCAGGCCCTAATGTAACCCGCGACCAGAGAGCGGGACAGCCAGCGCTAGCGCCCCAGATACGCCCTCAGAGGCTGATGCCGCTTTTGCTGATGGGCAGATCGACCCACACGCGCGTGCCGCATCCGGGTTCGCTATGCACATCGGCGCGGCCGCCGAACAAGCGAGCCCGCTCGATCAGCCCACGCAGCCCGAAGCGCCCTTCGGGAACTTCGGCGCGATTGAAACCGACGCCGTCGTCGACGATCGTCAGCACGACCCGCTCATCGACCTGGGCCAACTCAACGTGTACCTCCGAGGCCTGGCTATGGCGGCGGGCGTTGGTCAGCGACTCCTGCACGATGCGAAACAGCGTTCCTTCCAGCAGGGGCGGCAAGCGCGAGAAACGCACATCGTGCGAGAAGGTCATGTGTGGGCCCGCCTCGGCTTGACGCTCGTTGATCAGATACTCGATAGCCGCCAGGATGCCCTTGTCGTCGATGACCATGGGCCGCAGGTTGGAAACCATACGTCGTCCCTCGCCGATCGCTTTGCGCAGCGCGCACTCGATGGTTTCCAAGCGGGCCATTAGACAGGAATGCTCGGGAGACAAGCGGGGGCGTATCGATTCGACCAGCATCTTGGCCCCGACCAGATCTTGAATGAACCCGTCGTGGATCTCGCACGCCAGCAGGTGCCGCTCGCGCTCCTGCAAATCGAGGAGCCGTTTCAAGAGCTTTCTCTCCATCCGCAGGCTGTCTTCGACGTTGCGTTGTTCGGTAATGTCTTCGGCGATGCCCGCGACCCGTGCGGCCTGTCCGTTGGCGCCGCGGCTGATATAAGCCCGATCCCGAATCCAGCGCACCGCTCCGTCGGGGCGTACGATGCGATACTCCGCTTGAAAGGACCCGGACTCAAGGGCCGCGTCGAACGAGCGCTTCACGCGATCAGAATCATCAACGTGCACGGCGTCGAACCAGCCGCGGTTTTCCTGGTAGAACTCCTTGGCGCTTCGTCCCCAGATGCGCTCATAGGCATTCGTGACATACAGCAGGCGGCGATCGATGGGGTTCAAGAGCCAGAAGACCTCGCGCACGTTCTCGGCCAGTTGGCGGAACCGCTGCTCGCTCTCGGACAGTGCTTCTTGCACGCGGACGACGTCGGTGACGTCGCGCGCAATCACCAGCGCTGTCTTCTCTTGCTGGCTGGCAAGAGGAACAACCCGGACGGACCGAATCGTGCCATCCAGCCAGTGCGTCTCGAAACAATCGGATTGACCTAGCTCGCAGCATCGTGCAAGCGCGTCGTGACAGCGAGGATGGTCGGCGCTGGATAGGAGGGCATAAAGATTACCGCCCGGGCAACCGGAGCGCGCGGATTGACCATTATTGCCATACGAAATGTTGCCCTTTCGATCGACGGCCAGTATCGTGAGGTCGTCGTGGGCGGCGAGCGCGGCGAGCATCGCTTCGGCATCAGGCGGTGAACCAATATCCCGCTCGGGGTTCCTGGCATCGTTGTCCGTCATTCGATCAAGCATGGCCCATGCCTCTCGCGCGGCGTCGTCCCGTGCGCCGCCCGAATCGTTTATCGCGTGGCGGCGTCTTGTAGCAAAAGTCTGCCCGCCTCGTTCAACAGCAACTCGCGTTCCAGTAATTCCTGTCGCGCGGGCCTCCACTCGGCCAACGTCGCGGCCGGGGAGGGCAACGGTTCCGCCTCGGCGCGCTGCCGCCACTGTTCGGCAGCCGGCTCGTCACCCAGATAGGCATGCGCGATAGCCAGAATTGCGTAGTCCGCGCTGCCGGGCGTCCAACCGGGGGTGCCTAGCAGTTCCTCGAACTGTTGCAGCCCCTGCTGGTACTGCCCGGACCTGAGCAGCGCAAGCGCCAACGTGCGCTGAAAGGCGATTTTCTTGGTATTACCGGCGAGCGCCCGCTGGGCCATCTCCAGTATTTCCTGAGGATCCGCCCCGCAATTCGGAGCCATCGCGCACGTCCAGACCATCACGCGCAAGAGGTCGGGCTCGGCGTGCGCAGAGAACAAATCGATAAGGCGGCGGCAAACCGCCTGGTACGAAGATTCCGCGCCTTGCGCGAGTGCGACCCGTGCCTGATCGAGCAGCATCTGGGCAATCGCCGTATCCGTCTCACCGCGGCTTTCGGCGGTTTTATCGATGGCCTCGTTCAGTGCGGCAAATGCCGCGGGCAGGTTCCCCGCCATCTCGTCGGCCAGCGCGGTCTGGCGTAGCGTAGAAATCAGATGCGCCGCGGACTCCTTATTGTTGGGAATTGCGCGGGCCAGCGCCAACTCCTGCCGGCAAAGATCGCTCGATTCTTTAAGGCGATGGTCGGCGTACAACAGGTTCAGCAACTCCTGCAGGCAGACCGCGCGATTCGTAAGATTCGAGGACTCGTAGCGAAAGATTTCGAGCGCCTCGCGCAACACCGCCTCGGCTTCGGACGTTTCGCCGGTCTTGAGCAACGGCTCGGCCATGCGCACTTTCGTCAGCCCAATGGCGCGATGGCGATCACCATAAATGGCACGGCACAAGTCGAGAGTATCGCGATAGACCGCCAACGCCTCCTTGTTGCGTGCGGAGCTGATCAGCGCTTCCGCCCAGGTGTAGTGGGGCCAGATCAGTACCGGGTGGCGATCGCCAGCCGCAACGCGGATGCGGGCGATTGCGGCCTCGATCGTGGACAAGGCGGCGCGTCCACTTCCCACGCGAGATTGCACGTAGGAGCGCAACATCAGCAGTAAGCCGGCGCCGATGTCCGAGTCGCCGTTTTCAGACAGCACGCGATTGGCCTCGGCCAATAGTGCCGCGGCATGCATGGCCTTCCTTTCCACCTCGTAGCGCAGCATGCCCAGGCCGATTAGCGCGAAGCCATAGCGCATCGGATAGGCGTGCTCGCGCTGGTGGAAGCGCACGACCTGTTCCATGAGCGGCACGGCCGCCAGTTTTTCTTCCGCGCTGCTATGGCCGTTCGTCACGGCCATCCATGCCAGGTTGAACTTGGTGCGAATCGTGTCCGGGTCGTCAGGGCCCAACTCCCGTAAACGGATGGCCAGCGCTCGCTCCAATAATTGCCGCGTTGCGCTGAAATCGAAATTCGCGAAACGCAACGTCGCCAGATCGTGCAGACTCTCGGCCGTTTCCAGGCTGTCGGGTCCGGACAACTGCTCGCGGATTCGCAAGCTGTCTTCCAAGAGCGGCTGCGCCTCTTGCAGCATCCCCATCGTCACGTAGACGCTACCGATAACGGCCATCAGCTTCGCCTGTACGGCGGGCTGGTCCTTGAGCTCGCCGCGTAGCGATTCGGCTCCCTGCCGCAGGATATCGACGGCGGTCAAATCGGCCGCGTGGTCGACGTGCGCTTGAAAGCGAATTCCCTCGATACCGACCGGATCGGCCGAACGGAACATGCCTTCGAGGAAATTTGCCACGCCGCGCGTCGTTTCGGACTCGCTGCGGGCCCGAGCGGCAAAATCCGCGGCCCGCGAGGCCTCGTACCTGGCTTCGGCCGTCGCCGTTTGCTCGCGCGCCCGCGCCCGATCGAGTCGCACGGCCGCGACCGTCGAAACGACGGCAATCGTGGTCAGCAACAGCAGCACGGCCGCCGTCAGTGCGGCGATCCGTGGGTTGCGGCGCGCCCACCGCGCCAAGCGCTCGGCCCGCGTGATGCGCCGCGCGTGAATCGGTTCGCCGGACAGGAAACGGCGCAGATCGTCGGCCAGCGCCTGGGCCGATGAGTAACGTTGGCCGGGCTGCTTTTCCAAGCACTTCAAGCAAATCGCTTCAAGATCAGCGCTGATCGCCGGACGTAACTGGCTCGGTGCCGTCGGCTCCTCGCTGAGCACGCGTTGCGTACATTCCGCGTCCGAGCGGCCGGAAAAAGGTCGCTCCCCGGTCAAAGCCTCGTAGAGCACGGCGCCCAGACCGTAAACGTCGGTCGCGGGGCCGATGGCGGCAATGCGTCCCTCGACTTGTTCGGGCGCCATGTAGCCCGGCGTGCCGAGCGCGACTCCCGTGATCGTCTCGTTGCTGGTCGTGCCTTCGAGCTTTGCCAATCCAAAGTCGCCCAGCTTTGGCACGAACGGGAGGACGTCCCCGGCGGCAGCCTCGCTGTCGACCATCGGGCTGCAGTCATCAAGCAGCACGTTACTCGGCTTGATATCGCGGTGCAGGACTCCTTGCGAATGAGAGTATTGCATGGCATCGGCCAGCTGCGCGATAAGTTGCGCCGCTTGCCGCGGACTCAGCGGCTCGCGCCGGGTGTGCAGCCATTGCGCCAACGTCGGTCCGGAACAAAAGGCCGACGCGATGTAACCCACGCTCCCCGCTTCGCCGACTTCGTAGACCGAAACCAGGTTCGGATGCGTCAATCGCGCCGCCGCCCGCGCTTCGAGCAAAAAGCGGCGCCGCAGGGCCGAAGAGAGTAGGGCTTCGCGGCGTGGCACTTTCAAGGCGACCTGCCGCTTCAGCACCGGGTCGAACGCCAATAGCACCACGCCATGCCCACCGACACCCAGTTCGCGTTGAATGAGAAAGCGGCCCAAATGCTGCGGCGCCTTGCACTGCCCGTGCAGGGCAGACAGCACGTCTTCCAGCGGGTCGGTCGTCGTCTGAAGGGCCGGCGTGTCGCCGCCATTGAGGGGCAACATTTCGTCGTCGCGTGCCTCGCCGATAGTCGCCATGAGCTCGAGCAAATGCTTGCCGCGCGCTAATTGATCTGCGAGGTCGCCGGGAGCCGCGTCTTGCTCTGCCGCCTCCGGAATCGGCGTTCCTTCGGCAAGCGCTTGCTGATACTCGACCAACCGACCGAGCAGCCGTTCCTCATCAGGGCTAAGGTCGTCGAGTTCGTTGGCGATATCCATCGAGCGGCCCCCAACGCGTGGCACAACGTTCAATTCGCAAGGTGGAAACGGGCGCAGGGAAGCCTTCGACGATTCATGACGTTTAAGATCGACATCCGTCGGCACGCTCGAGGTAGGTTTGCCCCGGTCCTTAGCGCCTGCGCCAACACATGGCCGCGCGATGTCGAAGTGCGTGCTGCGAAACCTACGGTGCGAGTTAGCTCGCGCGAGCGATCCTGCAGGTCCGGCGCTCAGCTACTGGTTGGGGCAGTTCAGATGGCCACCCTTGACTCAACCGGGGCCGCGCCGCTGCAAAAAAACGCTTCCTCGCAGGTAAGAAGACACCCCAACACCGCAACCGAGAGTATCCGCCCGGGCCTACGCGAAAGCAAGCATTTTGACCGACGCATTCCGGCGCGGCGATATCATTCGAACGGGTGGTTCGCTGGCCGTAGCGACGCATTCTCCGCACGGCTACGATAGTGCCCAATCCTCTTCACGCACCGCGTCGCCAGGCGAGCCCCGATGGAAGAAGCCAAGCTGCACGATCCCGACGCGCTAGACGATGCCAACATCGCCGATCCGCCGCACAATCTGTGGAGCGCCTTTCGCAAGATTGGTCCCGGCATCATCCTGGCCGGCAGCATCATTGGCTCGGGCGAGCTGCTCTTGACCACCGCGCTGGGTGCCAAGTACGGCTTCGTGTTTCTGTGGCTGATCCTGTTCAGCTGCGTGATCAAGGTCTTCGTCCAGATCGAGCTGGGGCGATACTCGCTATCGTCGGGTTTGCCCACGCTGACGGCCTTGAATGCGTTGCCAGGTCCCCGCTTCGGCGCCCATTGGCTGGTGTGGTGGTGGTTCATCATGCTCTTGATCACGGTGTTCCAGTTGGGGGCCATGGTCGGGGGCGTCGGCCAGGCGATGAATCTCGCCTTTCCAAACGTCTCGCTGCAACTGGCCGATGGCTGCGAATCGTTGGCCCCGGGCCTGGCCGACATCATTCGCAGCAAGCCGGAGCACCCCTGGGCCGTGCTGACGGCGCTCGCGGCGATCGTGCTGCTCTTGAGCGGCGGCTACAAACGGATCGAACGCGTGACGACGGCACTCGTAGCCGGCGTGACGCTGATCACCGTGGCGTGCGTCGCCATGCTGCCCGGCATGGGCTATCCCGTGGGTTGGAGTGACATCCGCGAAGGCTTCTCGCTGGACGTGCTGGCGCTACCGGCGGCGGCGATCGCCGCGGCCTTCAGCACGTTTGGCATCACAGGAGTTGGGGCCTCGGAATTGTACGCGTATCCGTACTGGTGCCTGGAAAAAGGGTACGCCCGTTTCACGGGGAATTGCTCGCCGTCGCCCGACTGGGCGCGCCGTGCCCACGGCTGGATGCGCGTCATGTACCTCGACGCCTGGTTCAGCATGGTGGTGTTCACCGTCGCGACCGTGTCTTTCTACGTGTTGGGGGCGACAGTCCTTCACCGGCAGGGTCTCGTGCCGGAAAAGTCGCAGATGATCGAGACGCTGTCGAACATGTACGTGCCGACTTTCGGCGCCTGGACGAAGATCGTGTTCCTGATCGGCGTATGGGCCGTGCTGTTCAAGACACTGTATGTGGCCTCGGCCTCGAACAGCCGGTTGACCGCCGACTTTCTCGGCCTCGCCAATTTCGTGAGTTACACCACCGACGCCGATCGCGACCGCTGGATTCGCCGCTGCTGCATCGCGTATCCCGCGCTCGGTATGATCTTCTATCTGTGGTGGCGCGATCCGAAGGGGATGGTGATCTTGGGCGGATTCGTGCAGGCGGCGACATTACCCATCATTTCCGCCGCAACGATCTTCATGCGCTATCGCCGCACGGACCCGCGACTGGCGCCCTCGAAGCTGTGGGACGCCTGTTTGTGGCTGGCCCTGGTGACGATCACCGCCGTCGCGATGTACGCCGTGCCGTATTGGGCGATCTATGATTTCTGGCCCGCAGTGTCGGGTTGGTTCTCGCCGGGCACGTGAGGCGCTGCAGCCGCTGCCGCGCAGCGATAACTATTAGCCCAAAGTGCCGGCGAGGGGGCAACGATAAACGGCGAACCACCCTCGCTGGCGTTTCGGGCTAGTGATGGATTCGATCAAAGTCGCGTTACTACGTCTTGTAATAGATGTCGATCACTTGCCGCAGCATGTCGTGAACGATCGTCTTGTCGGGAATTGCCGCGGCCAGGCCATAGATCGGGGCCATGCCTCCTTCGGCGCCTGGATTCGCCCGGACGTGCTCGACCGATTCCTTCAGATCCTTAACGAAACGCTCGGCCACTCCTGGCTGCGCCTGACGTAGCGTAGTGCTGACGTGAATGGCCGCCGGGTGTTGCAGGCCGGTCAATGCCCACTTGCGGTGCGACATCTGGTCGAGCACTTCGTAGATGTTCAATTCATCCGACGCGAACGAAAAGACAGCGAACGTTTCGCCCAGCAGCTTCAGCTCGGGAATTTCTTCAATCCCCTTCTTCATCACGGCCACGGCATCGAGGATGGCCTTGGCGCTGTTCAGATAGTTGGCTTCGCCCATCGTCACCAGCGATGCCCAGCAAGCGGCGCTTAGACCGCCGGGCCGGCTGCCGGAAAAGGTTGGCGAGTAGTACAAGCCGCCCGGCCAATCGGCGATGGTGAAGAACTGGTGGTGCCGCAACTCGCGACCGCGATACAGGACGACGGACGTTCCTTTGGCCGCGTAGCCGTACTTGTGCGTATCGCACGACATGCTGGTCACGCCGGGCAAGCGGAAATCGAACGCCGGCACGGGATAGCCGAGCTTTTCGGCCCACGGCAGGAAGTAGCCGCCGAGGCAGGCATCGACGTGGCAGCCGACGCCGTGTTTTAGCGCCAGGTCCGAAATCTTGTCCACGGCATCGATCGTGCCATATGGGAAATTCGGCGCTGACGCCACGAGCGCGATTGTGTTGTCCGTGATCGCGGCCGCCACGGCGTTGACGTCGGCGCGGAATTGGTCGTCGAGCGGCACCGGCACGAGCTTGATGTTGAAATACTGCGCCGACTTGTGGAACGCCGCATGGGCCGAACGCGGCACGACGATCTCTGGCTCGGCAATACCGCGCTTCTCGCGGGCGTAATCACGATAGGTCTTCATCGCCAGCAAGATGCTTTCCGATCCGCCCGAGCTGACCGACCCGCAGACGCCGTTTTCCGAGTCGAACGGTTCACCACATGCTTCGGCCGACAGCATGTGCGCGGTCATCGACACGATTTCCGCTTCGAACTTGGCCGCGCTGGGCCATAGGTCCGAGTGCAGTTGATTGGCCTGCGACTGCGTGGCGTAGACGCGATTCATGAATTCGATGTGCGCTTCATCGCCGTGATAGACCGAGCCCGACGCGTATCCCTCGCGCCAGCGACCGGTTTCGGTGGCTTGCAGCTTTTCCATGATCGCCAGCACTTGCTCGCGCGGCAGTCCCGCCTCGGGCAGCCGATTCACGGCCGGCAATTGCTCGCGATACGGATGCATCATTTCATCGAGCGGCTGCAACAGGCCCAGTTCTTCGGCAAGGTTTGACACGGGTTTGTTCTCCGTTTTGTGCAAGGTCGACCGGCGACAGCAATGGCGCGGTCTTGATGATGATTGTTTTGCTTGTTCGTTATTACTCAGAAGCTATTTCGATCCGTTCCAGCGCTTGAAGAGCGCGCGATTGGCTCGATAGGCACGCACGAATTCGCCGAACCAATGATCATACACGGCGCGGTTCTCCAGTCGCGGCGTAAAGACGCGACTGGTTTTCACGATTTTTGGGATGTCGTCGACATTCAGGCGGCCGAGCCCCATCAGGGCCAGGTACGCCGCGCCACGCACGATGGCATGGTTCGGCTCGGCGATCTGGCGGATCGGGCGATCGAAAACGTCGGCCAGGATCTGGCACCACAGTTCCGACTGAGCGCCGCCGCCGCTGAACCGCAATTCGGCGTAGCGCCGGC
This sequence comes from Pirellulales bacterium, assembly GCA_035546535.1. Taxonomy (NCBI): domain Bacteria; kingdom Pseudomonadati; phylum Planctomycetota; class Planctomycetia; order Pirellulales; species Pirellulales bacterium. Next base: position 58,908 of record DASZWQ010000154.1, read on the forward strand.
CGAGAAAGCGCTCTTGCGCCGTCAGCAGCCAGTTGAGATTGTAAGCCACGCCCTCGAGCACCGCACGCAGGGCCTCGGCCCGACCGGTTCGCAAAGTTTGATTCAAAAACCCGCCCCGCATGAAGGCGTCGCCCGTCGGCGGCCCGGCTCCATTCACCCAGGGGAGAAAGATCAATCCGTCGCTGCCGGCCGGCACGTTGGCCGCCAGGCTGAGGGCGTGCTGGTAACGATCAAAGCCCGCGACCGGTTGCAGGTTCGGGTCGTTGGCGAAGAACCAGCGATCGACAAACAATTCCAGGCATTTGCCGGCCGGGCCTTGTTCGGCCACGATCAGGTTCCGTCCGGGAATCGCTGCCGGCATGGTCCCCATGTACGAGCCGATGCTGGTCTTCTTGAACGGGATGTGGCAGGTAAGCCACGATGACGTGCCAATGCACAGGTGGCCGTCGAAATCATGTACCGCGCCCGAACCCACGGCCGCTGCCGAGGTATCGCCACAGCCGACGACAACTTGCACGTGAGAGCCCAATCCCCACTCCGCGGCGGCCGCGGGCAGGATCTTTCCCAGCACCGAAGTGACCGGTACCAGGTCCGGCATTTTTGCCCGGTCGACGCCGGACCACGCCAGCAAACCCGGGTCGTAGTCCACCTTGTTCAGGTCGCGATTGTCCGTCAGCAGGTACGGAAAGATCGTGGCTTGCGTCGCCGCCATGCGTCCCGTCAAACGCATGCCGAGATAATCGGTTGGCTCCAACAGCGCGTGCGTCTGCTGATAAACGTCCGGGCAGCCATGCTTGATGAACAGCACGTGCGCCAGCGCATCGTTGCCGGAATGGACTGGCACACCGCCGGTCAGGCGCAGCCAGCGGACGAGCTTGCGGGCGCCATAGCCGGCGACCTTGATCAGCCCGCCGGTAATTTCGCGCGTGTAGGGGGCGCCGCGCGAGTCCATCCAATGCACGGCCCGCATCAGTGGCTTGCCCGCCCGGTCGACCGGCACGGTTACGGACCATTGGCCGGTGCAGGTGACGCCGATAACGTCCTCGATCGGCGGCCGGGCTACGTCGAGCACCTGGCGCACGCCGTGCGTGCAGGCGCGCCACCAATCCTCAGGATCCTGTTCCACGCCACCGGCGGGAAGGAAATAGGTCTCGATGTGCTCGCGGGCGTGCGCCACCATCTGGCCGTCGTCGGCCACGAGCGCAACTTTCGGGCCGCTCGAACCAAGGTCGATGGCCAGTACGAATTGACGCCGGTCGCTACGGGGCACGAAGGGCTCCTCGCCACGGCCACGTTCGGGCAGGAACAGCCCCAGGCACTGGCCAAGCGGATGAGAATCTTCGCATCGTAGATTTGGCAAAATGGAGAGTCAATTGCCCAAGGCGAATCGCCATTCGGGGTAGTTTTTGGGGCGTGCCGCGTTGGGCCAATCCACCCGTAGCCAACTCGCCGCCGACAGGCGAAAATATGCCTCTACACACTTTTCCGGGGCGGCTAAGATACGGGCGGCGTTTGACGGCGGTGGGAGGACCTGCGTGACACAAGCAGCTGAGAACAAGTCGGGCGCGGCATGCGACGTCGTGATCCGCAATGGCCAATTCTTCGACGGCGCGAACTCGCCGGCGGCCACGGCCGACGTGGCGATTGCCGATGGCAAGGTAAAAGCGGTCGGGCCGCAATTACCCCTGACGGGCCGCCGCGAAATCGATGCCCGCGGCCAGTGGGTGATGCCTGGCATGCTGGACATTCACACCCACTACGATGCCGAGGTCGAGGCCATGCCTGGCCTCGAGGAATCGGTCCGCCACGGCGTGACCACGATCGTGATGGGCAATTGCTCGCTTTCGGCAGCGCTCGGAAAAACCAAGGATATTCTCGACCTGTTCTGCCGCGTCGAAAGCTTGCCGCGCGACGTGCTGTCGCGATGGCTGGGCGATTCGATCCCGTGGAACGGCGTGCGCGAATACTACCAGCACCTCGACCAGTTGCCCGTCGGACCGAACGTGGCTTCGCTGCTGGGGCATTCGAACGTTCGCGCCCACGTGATGGGGATGGAGCGCAGCCTGCAAGTAAGCAAGGCCGAGCCGCAAGAAGTTCGCCAGATGCAAAAGATCGTCGAGGAAGCGATCGACGAGGGCTACCTGGGCCTGTCGATCGACATGCTCCCTTGGCACCGGTTGGATGGCGAGCCGTTCCGCGGCATCTCGGTTCCCTCGCAACACGCGCATCCGAACGAATACCGCCGCCTGGCCGAGCCCGTGCGCGCGAGCGACCGCGTGCTGCAAGCCACGCCGAACGCGCTGACCAAGAGCACCGTCGCCACGCTGGGCATGTTGAGCACGGGCATCGGCCGCAAGCCGCTGCGGACGACGATCGTGGCCGCAATGGACGTCAAGACCAATCGCGCCATCTATAAGATCGCCACGATCGGCGGCACGGTACTGAACAAGTTCTTCCGTGCGAACATCCGCTGGCAAGCGCTAGCGGAGCCGTTTTTGAACTATTGCGACGGCGTGCATACGCCGCTGTTCGAAGAATTCCCAACCGGCGTCAATGCCATCAGCGCAACCTCGTGCGAGCGGAAGCAGATGTTTTCCGACCCGGGCTTTCGCCGCGACTTCCGCCGCGATTGGGAAAGCGCAAGCGCCCGCGTGTTCCACCGCGATCTGGCCGACATGTGGATCGTCTCGTCGCCGATTCCGGGACAAGAAGGGAAATCGTTCGACGAGCTGGCCCGCGCCGAGGGCACAGAGCCACTCGAGTACTTCATGAACCTGCTGGCCGAGCACGATTCGGCAATTCGCTGGAAGACCGTCGTGACGAACGACCGGGAGGAAGCGCGGCAGTTCATCTTCGCCCACGATACGACGCTGCCCGGGTTCAACGACTCGGGCGCACACGCGCGCAACATGGCCTTCCAGGACGGCGGGTTGCAGATGTTGCAGCAGGTGCTGTTGAATCCGCAACTGATGCCGATCGAGAAGGCCATTCACAAGCTCACCGGGCAATCGGCCGAGTGGCTGGGCCTTGACGTCGGTGTGTTGAAGCCCGGCGCCCAGGCGGACGTCATCGTTGTCGATCCACAAAAGCTGCGCACGGGGCTGGGCCCGCCCATCGAGCACTACGACGATCGCTTGCACGGCGCCATGCGGATGGTGAAGCGCTCGGACGGAGTGGTACGGCAAGTGCTGGTCAACGGGAAGGTCGCCTTCGAGGATGCGACGTTCGTGCCGGAGTTCGGCCGCGAACGCTTTGGCCGGCTGCTGCGTTCGCAGCGATAAAGCACCAGAGCTTACGGCGCCTCAACCATGGCGCGCGCCTGGAACTGCCCTTATCAGGCGTGTCGCGGCGGATCGCTGTCCAGGCGATGCGGCACGTAGTATCGTCCGATCCATTCGCGCTCGGCCTCGAGCCAGAGATTTACGTCGGCATGCTCGGGGCAACCGGCGTCGAGCCAGCGAGAATAGGCCAATTTACGAATCGCGTCCCTGATGACGTTTAATTCGTCAGCGGTGCAATCCAGCATCTCTAGACTTGTGTGCATACGTTCCTCGCTGCCCGATGACCTCGATAATCTTCGCGGCTCGTCCCCGATGTTCAAGGGATCGTCCGTCGCGTCCGAAGGGGATGACGCCCAGTGCGATCCGTTCCTGCCGAACCGCCGCTCGATGGCCGGCGGCACTCCGCACTTGATCAAAGCTACCTTGCCGAATACGTCGGCGGGGAAGGACCGCGACGATTCTGCAACTCGTGACGTGGCCGGCACATTCGGCGAGTCATGCGGCGATTTTGCACATCGCATCCGCGAATTTCCGGAGGCGCGCTCGCCCGAGAGGCTCATGGCTTGCAGGTCCCAAACGGGGCTTTTCCTGTGCGGACTTTCGCCACGTGCAACTGCTCGACCGAGGGACAGTTCCGTTTCAGTCCACGGGATGCCTACCGCTCGCTCCCTGGTCCTTCTTGTTGTAGAGGCATTCCGCTACTGCGCCGATCGCGGCACCAATCACATAGGCAATCAGATCCGGGCTATTGAACGAAGCGCCGAGGACAAGTCGGCCGAGGCGCGTTGACCGGATCACATCGATCCAGGGCGCGTGATAGAGTTGAAAAAACTCGACGGACCACGCGATACAGATCGTGCCCAGGGCAATACGTGCGGTAGAGCTTCGACGAAAAACACAGCCCAGGCCGAAAAACACAACGAGCGCCCAAAGGGAGTCTCCGCCGTACTTCGCAAGGAAGCTTGGAAGCGGCAGCAAACCTGACCGCCAAAACAGGCCCGCCGCGATCACCAGCGTAGCCGCTAAGCCATACGCCGGCCGACTTCGTTGTCGCGGAGTTGTTAAGGCGTTCATTGGGTCCAGGGCGAGCATGATGCCCAACTTTGCGCTGCGAAATGTGTCCCCTGCTGTCGAATGCCAGCTAGCGGGATTTCCTCTTAATTTGGCGATCCCTGAATGACTTTGCCGATTTCGGTGACTTTTCCGGCGCCGCATGCCGAAACATAAGGGCAGTTCCTGAAAGATGATCGCGGTAGCGATGCTGGCAGTCGCCCGCGCGCACCGTCCTACGACTGCGAGGGATCACGATCATGAAAAAGTGCATGGGGTTCGCCGCCTGGTTTCTGGCAATCCTTTCCGCGGTATCCGTGCCAAAGGTCGCGGCGCAAAATCCGCGCCCCTTCGACGACTACACGCCGCCTTCGTCGGTCAGTCCCTATATGAATCTGATGAACAATAATAACAACGGCACCGAGGCCAGCTTGTTCATGAATTATCAGCTGTTCGTGAAGCCGCAGCTCGAGCAGCGGCGCATCAACAAACAGTCGGCAAGCGCGATTCGCGAATTGCAACAACAGCAACAGCAACCAACGCGAAGCACGAAATCATCCTCCACCAGCGAAGGGAATTCGAAACTGCGCGCCACGGGACATGTCGCTACGAGGGTCAATTATTCGCACTATTACCCGACCCTCAATCGCCAGCCAAGATGAACGTGGCATGGCTGCCGGATGCGGCGTGTCGGGAAATTGATCGCCGATCGCGCGGCCCCCATAATGGCTTGCTGGCCAAGCTGCTCCTGGCCAGGTCCGAACCGGACCGCTCGCTATGTTGGGCAGCAACAATTCTTGCGGCCCGTCCGGGTAACCACGCTCGTTGCAAGGGCTGGAGATTGTCCTAACAGACCGGCAGTGGCGAAAACGGTCTTGTAAAAGGCGCCGCGCTCGATCACTCTCAAGGCCGCAGTCGCTCTCCTCTTTACCGGCGTGCGGCTTGCCGACGGCATGTCTCGCCGAATCCACGCCAGCGGCAACCCGCCAGGGGGCGCGGCGTCAGCATTTCGGAAGACTACGGCGATGCAAATTCCTTCTCCCCGCACGACTTTCCCGCGGTTGCGGGTCCGCGTGGCGATGAACGCGGCGGCGCGCGAGAACTTGATTCCGCTGACGGCGGTGCTCGTCCCTATCTACCTCGTCTCGGGAATCTTTCGCGCCAGGTTTTTCCACACGCTGAACGATACGATCGTTTTTGCGGAGTTCGCCTCCGCGGCCCTCACGTTCGTTTTGCTGTGCCTGATCATGCGGTTCGATCTGCAAGGCCGCTGGGTGCATTCGACCCTGGTGGTGGTGGGGCTGGTGGCCATTGTCGATAGCCTGATCCAGCTTTATCACTCCCATAGTCCTTGGGATACCACAAATCTGGCGCTGATCGTGGGAGCCACGGGCATCGTGTCTCTCTCCATCGTTGCTTCGGCCCTCTTGTATGTCGTCACGTGGACAGGCTGGCTTGGCTGCATGCTGTTGTACCCCAACGGACTATGGATCCACTTCGGATTCTTTTTATTGTGGACCACGGGCATCGCCGTGGCGGTACAAGCCGCGCGCACGAAGTTATTGCGACGATTGTTCGAAAGCGAGTCGCAGCAGCGCGAAGAGCTCGAACGATTGGTCACCGAACGGACCCGGCAGTTGGCCGACTCGCGCGAACAACTGCGTCACTCCGAGCGACTGGCCTCGGTTGGCACGCTGGCCGCCGGAATCGCCCATGAAATCAACAACCCGGTCGGCATGATGCTGCTCTCGGCCGAGCAGTTGCTCGCCACGTCGCCAGCGGAAGAGGAGTCCGTCGCGCATCTGGCGCATGACATTATCAACAATGCGAAGCGGTGCGGACAAATCGTGAAGAACGTGCTGCGTTTTGCTCAGCACGATTCGGCCGAACACCGTGCCGACGACATTAACGCCGTGGTGCGCAGCGCCGTCGAGCTGGTGCGCTCGTATGCGGAGCAGGAAGGGGGCCTGATTCGGCTCGAGCTGGCCACGGATTTGCCGCAGGTGCTACTGAACCGGGTGGAATTGGAGCAGGCCCTGGTCAATCTCATTCGCAACGGGATCGAAGCCGCCAGCGAGCGCCCGACGCAGGTCACGATCAGCACGACCTCCACAGGTTCCCGTGTGCGCATCACCGTATCGGACAACGGCCGCGGCATCGAAACCGAATACAGGGCCCGGGTGTTCGATCCCTTTTTCACCACGCGGCAAGGCGGCGGAGGCACGGGATTGGGTCTGAGCCTGGTTTACGGGATTGTTACCGACCATGGCGGCACGATTCGCATCGAAAGCCCCTCCGAGGGCGGCACATCCATGATCGTGGAGCTGCCGATCGTGCAGAGTGCGCTGGACGTAGTTAGCTAACCGCTGTTACCCGCCCGCCAAGGCGCCGATGATCGCGTACGGCTCGCTGCCCGCGACGACGGCATCGGGCAGAGGCGCATCGGGCGATTCGTGCGACAGGTCTTCTTCGCAGGCGAAGAAACGCACGAAGGCCCGGCGCCGGCCGGACACCTGATCGCGAATCGTGCCGCGCAGGCTCGGATAGCGCTCCTCGAGCGCGTCGAGCACGGAGCGCTGCGTCACCGTCCCCGTGACGTCCAATTGCACCTCAGCGCCGGTCTGCGCCAGCACGCGCAGCGGAGTGGGAAGCAAAACGCGGATCATGCGAGTGTCTGCACTTCGACGGATAAGACTGCCGGTAAATCACGAACGATGGGCGACCACCGGTCGCCTGAATTGGCGGACGCATAGACCTGTCCACCCGTCGTACCGAAATACACGCCGCACGGATCGAGCTTATCGACGGCCATGGCGTTACGCAGCACGTTGACGTAGCAATTGCTCTGCGGCAGCCCGTTGGTCAGAGCTTCCCAATCATGGCCGCCGGTTCGGCTGCGATAGACTTGCAACTTGCCGTCAAGCGGAAAGTGCTCCGCGTCACTCTTGATCGGTACGACGTAAATCGTTTCCGGCTCGTGGGCATGCACGTCGATGGGAAAGCCGAAGTCGGTCGGCAGATTGCCGCTGACCTCGCGCCAGTTGTCGCCGCCGTCGTCGCTGCGCATCACGTCCCAATGCTTCTGCATGAACAGCACGCCCGGGCGCGACGGATGCATGGCCATCCTGTGTACGCAATGCCCGACCTCGGCCGTGGGATTGGGAATGTATTGCGAGTGGAGTCCGCGATTGATGGGCTTCCAGCTTTGTCCGCCGTCGTCGGAGCGGAACGCGCCGGCCGCCGAGATCGCCACGTAGATCCGTTGTGGGTCGGTCGGATCGAGGATGATCGTGTGCAGACACATGCCTCCGGCGCCGGGCTGCCAGGAAGGCCCCGATTCGTGACGGCGCAAGCCCGATAGTTCGTGCCACGACTGGCCGCCATCGGTCGAACGGAAGAGCGCCGCGTCCTCAACGCCGGCGTACACGGTATCGGGGTCCGTAAGCGAAGGCTCGAGATGCCAAACGCGTGCGAACTCCCAAGGATGTTGCGTGCCGTCGTACCACATATGCGTGCCGGCTTCGCCATCGTAGACGAATTTGTTGCCGACCGGAGTCCAGGTCCGGCCGCCGTCGTCCGATCGCTGCATCGTTTGGCCGAACCAACTACTCGATTGCGACGCGTACAGCCGATTCGGATCGACGGGCGACCCCTTCACGTGATACATCTCCCAGCCGGCGAAATGCGGGCCGCTGACATCCCATTTCTCGCGCTTGCCTTCGGCCGTGAGAATAAATGCTCCCTTGCGGGTTCCTACGAGAACGCGAACGCTGCTCATCGATGGATCCTTATGCGCCACTCGGGCGATTGAAGTCTGTGAATTCGTGCGACGTTAATTTGCTCGGGCGACTAAGACTAGCGTGTCAGGGGCAACAACGGACGCAACCGCGGATCGCGCAGCAGCAGAGCCAGCCATACGATCGCTCCGAAAACGATCGGGGCAATGGCAAGAAGTCCTTCACTAGCATGCACGTGGGTGGCCACCGCGCCGCCTAGATAGCCGGTCAGCAGAATCGCGCCCAAGTAAGCCGTGGGCGGAATCAAGAACAGGACCGCGCTCACCAGCTCGACAACGCCGATGAGCCTCAGAGACCCCGCCGGATAGCCGTATTTTTCAAAACCCTCGGCCGCGCCCTCTGACCCCGAAATCGCCGAAATCGAGGTCGCCACCAACAATAGCGCGGGCAGGATCGTAAGAACCCAGCCGGCCCAATACAACTTTCGCGAAGCAGGCGCCGCGGCTGTCGTCGATGACATGATATTCCTCCAACTGTTGAATTCGCGCGGGATGGGTGTTGAATGCCAGGCTCGATGCTTAAGCTGACGGGCTGGCTTCGACGACCGATTTCAAATCCGCAAGCCCCTTCTCGAACTGACCGCCGATCATCGAGTCCATGCTCATGAACAGGCCAATGGCCTTCGAGAAGAAGTTCTTCTTTCCCTCCATGGCCCAAGTCACCGTCGTCTGGTCGCCGGCGGGCTCGAACGTGAACTGTGCCTCGCAGGTGTTCTTGAAGGGGCGCAGAAAGTCGAGTCGCAGTTGCACCCGATCATCGGGGTGGCTCTCGGTGATCGTAGCACTTCCCGCACCGACCGCGCTATTGCCGTCCCAGTGATAGGCGGAGCCGACACCCGTTTCCGGACCTTCGTAGGTCAGCTTCATGGCGGGATCGATTTTCCCCCACGGGTTCCAAGCCTCCCATTTGTGCAGGTCGTTGACGTGCGCAAACGCTGCGGCCGGCGCCGCGGCGATTTTCGTCGAGCGGGTCACCCGAAACGCCCCTGGCTGCAACGCCACGACAATGACAAACAGCGCCAGCACCAATACAACGCCGATCGATATTTTCACGAGCATGTCACGATACCTCCGAGAGAATGCGTTCTTCTGCCCTGGGAACGATCGTATCTTCCGGCGACAGGGCGCCATTCGTGGAAACAGGGGAGCTACTGCGCGACGATGATCATCCAGCCAACACCAAACCGGTCGGCCACCATGCCGAAGCGCGGCGAGAAAAAGGTTTTGGTCATCGGCATCTGCACCTGACCGCCGGCCGCCAGCGCGCCAAAAATCTTCTCGGCTTGATCGACCGTATCGGTCGTGATCGTGAGCGACACTCCCTGAATCACCGGATTGCCGCCACAGCGCCCGTCGGAGGCCATGATAATCGTGTCCCCCACCTTGAACTGCGCGTGCATCACCTTGTCATCACAGCCCGGCGGCACCATGCCAGGCTGCGGCGGTTCGGGGCTATCCTTGAATCGCAATAATCGCTCGACCGTCGCCCCGAGCGCCGACTTGTAAAACTCAATCGCTTCTTCGGTGCGGCCATCCAGGTACAGGTAGGGTTGTACGTGCATCGTGATTATCCTTTGGCAAAGGGAGACTTTAAAGCAAAAGCGAAGTTCCTGGGTTATACCTCTTCCGGCCGCTCGAGTACCGCGTTGAATACGACGGACGGCACGCGCAGTCGCTGGTCGGATTCGTACAGCAAGCAAAGTTCGTCGTGCGCGGCGTCCGGATCGCGCGTGAGCTCGGCCAGGCGATCAAAAAATGCTATTGCCGCGTCGTCCAGCGACTCGCCCGGTTGCGGCATCCCGCCCCACACGTCCCAGGCGAGCATTTCGGTGCCAGTGAGCGCCGCACTATCGCGCACAAGATTACCGGCGACGAACCACAAGCCACGCAGATCACCGCGGAAGATGCCGAACTTCGCCGCATCGGCCTGGCCCGAGCGGCACAAACGCCAGGCGTCGGCCGCGACCAGGAATCGGTCCCGCGGCACGTCGAGCACATCGTGCGTGATCTTTAGCGCCGCGCACCACTTATCATCGAACTGCGGATCGACAAGTTTCCACCGCGCTGCCTCGGCGTTCCAATATTCGCAGACCCAGTGATCTTCGTAATAGCCGGGGTTGAAGTAATTGCCGAAGCCGCAGCGCGCCCGCGCCGGAATACCCGCGGCGCGCATCATCGACACCAACGCAAGTGCAAAGTGGCGGCACACGCCGATCACGCGCTTTTCCGGCGACCGGGCGACGGAAAGCGGCGACGGATCGAGCACGATCATTCGATCCAAAATCGCCTCGACCGGACGAAGGTGGGACTCGAAACGGCGCTCGTTAGCAATGGTCAGGCCGTATGCCGACGTGAAAAACTCGTGAATCAGCAGCCCCTGCACGATGCGCACCAGGCCGGCGACGTCGTTGGGCAGCGCCTGGAAAAGCGCCGTGTGCTTGCCCGCCGCCGACATCCGGCTGGCGTGCATATAGCAATCAGGAATGGTTGGGGCGGCCGGCCGCATGTCGGTACTCGGTGCGCGCGCGGAGATGGATGGGCGCTCGGCCACTGTAACCTGGCGTAGATTGTCATTCGGACTATTTCGGCGAATCTTGCGCCCGCCGCTCGGCGGCCGCGCGAATGAGCGCCAAATCGTGAGCCCAGCCCCCGGGCATACCGTCGCGATGCTCGGGCAGAATCGCGCCGATCGCCCGGTGCCACATGGCCAGGCGCGTACCCTTTCCGTCCGCGGTCAAACGATATTGCAGGTGGTTCATCGCCGGGTACGACATGCAGAACGGGCCGCAGATTTCCAATAGCGCCGGCGGCTTGATCACCTGCACCTGCCCCCACAGGTGTCCTGTGTTGTGCCCCAGGTCGCGAAACCAGCGTCCACCGGGCCACGCTTCGAGCGTCATGGCGACGGATCGTCCCGGTCCGGTTTCCATGCTTGGGCCTAGATGCTCGAGCAGCGTTTCGAAGACAATATCGACCGGCGCCGCGATCCGCTCTTCGTTCTTGATTTCCAGCGTTTGCACGGGGCTTTCGACAGCTGCGTCCAACATGGCTCAATCCTCCGGATCGCGTTTGGGCTTCGTGGGCTTTGCGGCGGCTTGCGAGCGCTCGAGAGCCTTCCGCTCGGCGTGCTGCTTGATCCGACTCAGTTGATGCGTCCAGAAACGCTCGTAGGTTTTGACCCAATCGTGCACGGGCTTGAGCTCCTGCGGATTGAGTTGATAGAGCCGCTGCTGCCCGCGCTTACTCACCGAGACAATGCCCACCTTGCGCAGAACGCCAAGGTGCTTCGACACCATCGGCTGGGGCATGTCGAGCGTGTCGACCAGTTCCCCCACCGCATAAATCCGCCCGCCCGCCAAGACGTCGATAATCTTGCGCCGCCGGGGCTCGGCAATGGCATTGAAGACGTCGGTGGTGGTTGCTGCGCGCGCCATGACGGTATTATATACCTATATCGGAATACGTCAACGAGGAATTTGTGAGAATTTTTCACGACTCGGGACACACGCTTTAGAACGCACGAGGACCGCGCGCGATCGAGCACGGGCCTAATCTTCCCAGATCCCCTCGGGAATCGGCTTCGCCTCGACGACCTCGATCGTCACCTTTTCGGGCGCGAGCACCATGAAGCTCTTGGTCTTCGTCTTCTCGTCGACCGTGATTGGCGCGACAATCTCCACGCCGGCGGCTTTCATTCGCTCGAAGACCGGCTCGATATCGCGATACGAAAAGGCGATATGGTCGATCGGACGGCCGCGCGTCGGCTGAATCTCCTTGAGCGGCTCGTCCGGCCACCACGGCGGGGCGGGCGAGACGTCGGGCTTGCCGAAAAAGATCATCGTCACGTTGTCGCACTGGATCACGTTGATCCAGATGCCCGCCAGCGTCGACATATCGCCGGTCGGCTTCTTCACGTTCGCGGCGCGCGGCTTCAGGCCCAGGTGCTTCGCATACCAGCCCACCGTTTCGTTCACGTCGGTGCAAAAGAAGTGTACGTGGGCAAATCGATGATGCCCCATCGTGTTGATCTCGATCAGTTCCTTATCGGGCCCATTGATGTACATGTAATAGTTGTCCTTGCCCGGCAGCGGCGAGAGCGGTGTGTGAATATCCACGCCGTGGCTCTTCCACCATTCGTATTCGTTCTTGACGTCGACGCCTCCCCAGCCGATGTGCCAGATGCCCGTGTTCAGCTTGCTCTCGGGCGGCGTGTCGACCTTGTTCAGCAAAATGAACGACCGCTCGGTGAACAGGGCATCGGCCACGCCGTTGTACTTCGTGGGCGTCGCGCCGAAGACGCGACCGTAGAACTGGATCGACTTTTTCGGATCGGTCACGTTCAGGTGGACGTGATGGAAGCGGGCAGGCTGCACGTCCTCAGCCGCGGCGCGCGCGGTAGGCGCGAGCACGACCGCGATAAATCCGATAACAAGGCAGAGCGAGCGGTGCTGGTGCATCGTAGGTCCTCTCCGGCGAACGCGTGCGAGACAGGGGGCAGGTGCGCCGTGATGATAGCCTGCGGCTAACGCTGGTGAAACCATTTGGCGGCCGAATGCAGGAGAACTGCAAAGTTGGTAGCCGGGGTCTGTGACTCCGGAAGCGACATCGTGGAATCCCGGCCTCACAGAGGCCGGCTACAGAAAACACGGCGCAGAAAATCAACTTTGCAGTTCTCCTGCGGCCGAATGGATATCAGCAACGCCGTTCCGTTTTCATGCCGCGCAACAATGCAGGCGGGACGCCTGCACCACAAGTGCCGAAGCGAAACCGCTTGTGGTGCGACCGTCTCGGCTGCACGGTCTTCCCAACTTCTTCAAGTCGTGTCGGCATCAACCGGGCAGTTTAATCGGCCGTTGTGCGCGTGTAGACTGGGGCCGCGACTGCGGCGACGACCTTCTGCGGACTCTGCGGGCGAGGAGATAAAGAATGATCGGCCGAATGCTGCCCGTTCTGCTTACATGCCTGGCGGCGTATGCTGCGTCATGCAAAGCGGCAGAAGAAAAAAGCCCGTCGCTATATCGCTACGAAAAGCAGGTATCGGCGCATGCTTGCCGCGGCGAAGCGACAAAGCTGGCGGCCGAGGCGTATTTTGTCGGCCTGCTGGCCGTACGCCATGTCGGTGACGAGCAGAAGATCGAAGAATACATGACGGGCGGCTTACTCAGTGACCTGGGCGAGGAGTTGCCGCCGCGGCCCCCGGCCGATCCTATCCGCCGCGCCTACACGCTCGACAAGAATGGGGACGTGACGCAGCCGCTAGCGCGCGGCAGTGGCCTGGTGGTGTGGTCGCTGCCGTTTGAATTCCTGCTGATGCCGCGACCGTCGGCGGCCGCCGCGCTTGAAGCGCGGAGCGGCGTGCGTCTCTTCTCATCGCATGCGTCGAAGCCGGCGCTAACCGGCTCCTGGTCGTGGCGCGCCGCGCCAGACGCCGAGCCGCACCGAGGCTCTCGCATCGCAGGTCCCTGCGAGGGGAAGTTCGACGGCGGCTCTACGTTGGCCGGCTCACTGGCGCGCCTCGTCGATTCCACCACGGGCAAGATTCGCGAAGCGCAGGCCGAGATCGGTATCACGGTCCCGGTTGCAGTCCGACTCGAAGTCCTGACCGATGCGCAGCGCAAGACCGAGGAAAGCGAATTCTTCAAAGGGTTCGACACGATCGTCATTCGGGAGTCGGCGCGCATGCACGCCGACGATGATTCGTCGGGCCGTGCCATCGAGTTGCCCGGCAGCCTGTCGACGGCGCACGCAAAACTTCGGCAGCAGTTGACCGCGCCGTGACGGGCAGTGGGCCCTGCCTTGGCGTGATGGTTTCGGGCCCAAGAATCCGGGCACAAACGGGTTTTTTCGGCAGATTTCAGCGCGCCGATTTATAAGGTAAACTCGTGTGCGGCCAGGCGGCCGAACTCAGCCGTTAAACTGGTGCCGCGACCAGCCTCCTCCTACGAGCGCGGCACGCGCATGTACGGCCCCGAGAAGCCCATCCTTTGAGAAAGGACCTGTGAATCATGGCTGCCAAGAAGCCGGCCCCGAAGCGCGCACCAGCCAAAACCGTCGGCGCAACGGCCGCCGCGACCAATTCCGCGCCTAAAGCCGCCACGACCAATAGCGCGCCGAAATCAGGTACAACGAATCGCGCATCGAAGCCGGCAAAGAAAGCCAAGCCCGCGCCCGCCGCGAAGAAGGGTCCTATTGCGCTACGCACGCCCGCGGCGCGCAAACCCGCGGCGCCGGCGAAGCCCACGACCTCTGACAAGTCGGGCACTTATTACATCGTGGTCGAGCACGAAGATCTGCGCATCTCGACCGAAAAGCCAAAAGCCGCCGGCCGCGTCGAAACCGCGGACACCTTCGACGAAGCCAAGGACAAAGCCCTCGACCGTCTGATCGATCTGATTGACCGCTTCGAGCGCCGGCTGTGGGAAGTGAAGCAGTCGCTCGATCATGATGCGCTGGTAGATCGGGATTGAGGGTGCCCCCGAGTCGCTCCGGGGAGAGCCTTACTTTCGCGCACCCCGGCATGCGTTCGTCTCTGCCCGGGCACATCTAAGTCGGCAGCTTACCGGCGCACGAGAAAGCATCTCGATGAAATCTCACCGCGAAGTCCTGACGTTCAACATTCCCGCGCGGATGGACTTTGTGAACATCACGCCCGAGGTGGAAGAAGCCCTACGGCGCAGCGGCGTGCAGGAGGGGCTGGTGCTGGTGAATGCCATGCACATCACGGCCAGCGTGTTTATCAACGATGACGAGCGTGGGCTGCACGAGGATTACAAACGCTGGCTCGAAGGGCTTGCACCGTTCGATGCCTCGCCCGAGCGGTATCACCACAACCGTACCGGCGAGGATAATGCCGACGCGCACATGAAGCGGCAGGTCATGGGTCGCGAAGTCGTGGTGGCGATCACCGAGGGGAAACTCGATTTCGGCCCGTGGGAGCAAATCTTCTACGGCGAGTTCGACGGCCGCCGTCCGAAACGGGTGCTGATCAAAGTGATCGGCGAGTAGGGCGCGCGATACATCCTTCTGCTAGCAGGCGCGCGCCAGCGTCGTTTTTTCTCGGCGATATGCGACGCGCGAATCGTCTTTGCTGCTCCGACGATCGCCTTCGTCGCCAAGGTTTCGAAATCGTCAGCCAACTGCGCTCGGCGTGCGTGATGCCTGTTGGTTAGAACGGTCCGACACGGGGCAAAGGATTTCGGACATTGCAACGAAGGAGCACAACCATGCACAAGTTCTCGAAATGGATTCTTGGTCTGGTCGCTGTCGTGGTGGTCAGCGGAGCGCTGCTGGCGATCGACCGTGGTAATTCGCGCGCGACCGCCGCGCCCCCGCCGCCAGTCGGCGACCACTGGCAGAACTTCGACGGTCACTGGAGCTATTGGCACGAAGGGGACAAGCGCTGGTATTACACCGATGGCACGCACTGGTATTACCACAACGGCACGAGCTGGGTCGTGTATCAGTTCGACAAGCTGTTTGGTTTGAACGGATTTCACCATGGCGATTACCACCCGCCCGGTCCAGGCGTAAAGGTCGTGGTGCCGACGCACAGCGTGTGGCATCGCTAGAGCCGTCCTGCAGCCGGCCTCTGTAAGGCCGGGGCTCAATGTCATCGCCTCCGGGGTCGCAGACCCCGGCTACAGAAAATTGCAGGTCATAGCACGCCCTGGCGGCCCGGCTTGTTCGTCTGAGCTGATGCGGCTAATTTACGGGTTCGCCGGTATCGCGAGTAACGCATGCTGGCGAACCCGCGTTCTTTTCCGCGTTCCGAGGGCGAACAATCACTCCGGCCGTGCTCTCTCTTCCGTCGGAGAGGGATTCGTCCCGCCGCACAGCACACCAGACCGAATTCATACAACCGATGAGCGATCCTTACTTTCAAACGCTGTTCGCCGAACGGATTGGCGGTGCCAATTACGGCAAGGGCACCGAGATCTACAAGTTCGAGAAGATCAAGCGCGCCAAGCGCAAGGCCCTGGCCGAGCATCCCGAGCGGAAGCTGGTCGACTTCGGCATCGGCGAAAACGACGAGCTGGCGCCCGAGTCGATCCGCGCCGTGATGGCTCGCGAGATCAATCAGCCGGCCAATCGTGGCTATGCCGACAACGGCATCGCGGAGTTCAAAGAAGCGGCGGCCCGGCTGATGAAGCGGCGCTTCGGCGTCGAACTCGATCCGGCGACCGAGGTGAACCACTGCATCGGCTCGAAGACGGCCCTGGCGATGTTGCCGGCGGCGTTCATCAACCCGGGCGATGTGACGCTGATGACCGTGCCCGGTTATCCGGTGGCGGGCACGCACACGAAATACTACGGCGGCGAAGTGCATCGCCTGCCGCTAAAGGCCGAGAATGGTTTTCTGCCCGACCTGGAATCGATCCCGGCCGACATCAAGCGGCGCGCCAAGCTGTTGGTGCTCAACTATCCCAACAGCCCGACCGGCCGCGTGGCGACGCGCGACTTTTACGCGCACGTGATCGATTTCGCCAAGAAGAACAACATCGTCGTCGTGCAGGACGCGGCGCATATCTTCCTGACGTACGAGGGGGAACCGCTGAGTTTCCTTTCGGTGCCCGGCGCCAAGGACGTAGGCGTCGAGGTGCATTCGCTGTCGAAGGGCTACCACATGATCGGCTGGCGGATGGGCTGGGTCTGCGGCCATCCGAAAATCGTGCAAGCCTTTGCCGACATCAAGGACAACAGCGACTCGGGCCAGTTCATCGCCGTTCAAAAGGCGGCGGCTGCCGCGCTCGACGACGACAAGATCACGCAGCAAGTCCGCACCAAATACGAGCGCCGCTTGCGCAAGCTGGTCGACGTGCTCACGCGCTGCGGATTCGAGTGCAAGATGCCGGGCGGGACGTATTTTCTGTACACGCGCAGTCCGAAGGGAATCAAGAACGGCCCACAATTCGAGACGGCCGAAGCCGCGAGCCAATACCTGATCACCGAGCATTCGATCTGCACGGTCCCCTGGGACGACGCGGGCGCGTACTTGCGGTTCTCGGTCACGTACGAAGCCCCGGACGAAGCGGCCGAAGACGCACTGATGGCCGAAACGGAAAAACGCCTGCGTCATATCCAGCCGGTGTTTTGAGCTGCGGTCGCGTGCGTAGCGGATGGCCAACCCGCGATGATAATTGGGATCGCGAACACCAGCGCGAAGCGCTAGCGAGGGTTTTCCTCTGCGAACGCACAGAACCCTCGCTGGCGCTTCGGGCTAGTATGCGCGCGGTGTTCGGTCCGAGCCTCTCGCGAAGCTACGACTTCTTCAGTTTCTCGCGCGAGACGACCATATAGATCGAGTCGCCGCGGGCGACTTCTTTCCCCTCTTCGTTCCGTACCACGCTCTCGGCGTGAATGATCTGGCGGCCGGGGCGCGTGACCGTCGATTCGCAATAGATCATGCCCTCGGAAACCGGCCGAAAGAATTTGATCCGCAGATCGACCGAGACGATCGACGTGATGTCGTCGTGCTTTTTCACGTTCAAGAGCAGAATCGAGTGCGCGATGCCCGTGTCGACCAAAGTAGCGATGATCCCGCCGTGCATGATCATGGCCGGCTGGGTTAGGTCGGGCCGATAGGCGACCTTGAGCATCGACCAGCCGGGCCGCATGTCGACCACTTCCATGCCGATCAGTTTGAAGAACGGCCACTCGCGGGCGTGCTCGAGAATGCGTTCCCGGGCCTTGAGCACTTCGGGATCGGTCGGCATTTCAGGGGCGGTCATGCGGCGCTCCGCGAGAGGGGGCATTCGTGTGGATGTCGCAGTATGGTAGGCGTCCTGCCGGTCGCCGGCCAGTGGCGGCAACGGCGCAAGCCTGGTCGCGCCCAAGGCTTCACGAACGCCGCGCGTCCCGGATAATACAGCCGGACGATAGACCCGTCGCGGACGGTCGCGACTTTCAAACGCTTGTCGGAGCATGACCCATGAAGATGTTCGTCGCGGGCAAGTGGATCGAAAAGTCGCAGCGCGCCGAGGTAAAAAACCCGTTCGACGGTTCAATGATCGACACCGTGCCGAAGGCTGAGCCTGCGGATGTCGAGGCAGCCCTTGCCGGCGCCGTAGAGGGCGCCGCCGACATGCGGCGGACGACCGGCTACCAGCGCTACGAAATCCTGCACCGGGCGAGCGAGATCATGCGCTCCCGCGCCGACGAACTTGGCCGGCTGATCAGCCAGGAGGAAGGCAAAACGCTGGCCGAGGGGCGCGGCGAAGCCCTGCGCGCCACCGAGACGATGGAGCTGTCGGCCGAGGAAGCCAAACGCATCGGTGGCGAAGTCCTGCCGCTCGACGGCGCATCGGCCGGCGGCGGCAAGCTCGGTTTTACCCTGCGGGTGCCGTGTGGTGTCGTGGTGGCGATCACGCCTTTCAACTTTCCACTGAACCTGGTCTGCCACAAGGTCGGGCCGGGGCTGGCCGCGGGGAACGCCGTGATCGTGAAGCCGGCCAGCGACACGCCGCTGTCCGCCTTGCGGCTGACCGAGATTCTGCTCGAGGCAGGGCTCCCGCCGTCGGGCATCGCCTGCTTGACCGGCGCCGGAGGTGAAATCGGCGCAGCCCTGGCACGCGATCCTCGGGTGCGCAAAATCAGCTTCACGGGCAGCCGCGATGTGGGGGAAAAACTGTGCCAGGCGGCCGGGCTGAAGCGCGTCACGATGGAACTAGGCTCGAACAGCCCGCTGATCGTGATGCAGGACGCCGATCTTGCGAAAGTGGCCAAGGCCACGGTGGCCACCGGCTACGGTAATGCCGGCCAGGTGTGCATTTCGACGCAGCGCGTGCTGGTGATGGATAAGGTGTACGACGATTTTCTCGACGTGCTGAAACCGCAAGTCGCGGCGCTGCGCGTGGGCGATCAGCTCAATCCGCAAACGCAAATGGGCCCCATGATCCGCGAGGCGGATGCCAGGCGCGTCGAGCAATGGATCCACGACGCGGCGGCCGGCGGTGCCCGGGTGTTAACCGGAGGTGGGCGAAGCGGGGCGCTGGTCGAACCAGCGCTCGTGGCCGACGTGCGGCCCGACATGCGTATCAGTTGCGACGAACTGTTCGGCCCGGCCGTGGCGGTAACCCGCTGCGCTAACATCGACGAGGCCATCCGCCTGGCCAATGACACCAACTACGGGCTAAGCGCGGGCATTTTCACGCAGGATATCGATTGGGCCATCCGCTTCGCCCGCGAGGTCGAATCGGGCAATCTGCACATCAATTGGGGGCCCGGCTGGCGGGCCGACCTGATGCCCTACGGCGGATTGAAGGAAAGCGGCATGGGCAAGGAGGGCCCGAAGTACGCGATCGCCGAGATGACCGAGCTGAAGAGCGTGGTCATCCACGGCAGCTAGACGAGGCGGAACGCCTAAGCGACTTCTGCGCCTGCGGCGCCCGGACAACGAGTTGTCCGGGCCGCCCGGCGGGGCTGGCCGTTTGCGGATTCAGAGCGCGACGGGTCCTCCGCCCGGCCCGGAAAACACGGCGTCCCGGCAGGCTCGGCGTCTGTACCGGCTATCTCCGGCCGGCTATAGTCGAGGTTTCGGCATGTGCGTTCAGGGCCTGGCTGGGCGCCCACCCATGCATTTGCCGATCGTGTACGAACTGCGGGCACTGTAGGTTCGTATCAGCTTGCAGTGCAGTAGCGCTCGAGGGGCATACTGCGCCCGTTCGGGTCCTGTAGCACACCCTCGGTTTGCCGGGCCATTCATTCTTATTTCCTTATCTCGGAAGGTGTTCGAGGCTCTCTATGCCGACAGCGACCAGCACCGCAACCGCATCAGGCGGCAAGCCAGCCGCCGACCAGGTTGTCGTCGAAACTCGCAACCTGTCGAAAATCTATCGCGACTTCTGGGGCCGCCAGAAAGTGCGGGCTCTCAAGGCGCTCGACCTGGAAGTGCGCCGCGGAGAGATATTCGGCCTCTTAGGACCGAACGGCTCGGGCAAGACGACCACGATCAAGCTGCTTTTGGGGCTGCTCTTCCCCACCAGCGGCGAGGCATTGGTCTTCGGAAAGCAGGCCACCGACGTCACGAAGAACGAACGCATCGGTTACCTGCCCGAAGAATCGTATCTCTATCGATTTTTGAACGCCGAAGAGACGCTCGACTTTTACGGCCGGCTGTTCGACATGCCCGCCAAGATCCGCAAGGAGCGCACGCAGGAATTGATCGACCTGGTGGGCCTGCGGTGGGCGAAGCGTCGGCAGTTGCGCGAATACTCCAAAGGCATGACGCGGCGTATCGGCCTGGCCCAGGCGCTGATCAACGACCCGGAACTGATCGTGCTCGACGAGCCGACGTCCGGGCTCGATCCGATCGGCACCCGCGAGATCAAGGACCTGATCCTCAAGCTGCGGGATCAAGGCAAGACCGTGCTGTTGTGCAGCCACCTGCTGCCCGACGTGCAGGACGTCTGCGACCGCATCGCGATTCTGTACCAGGGCGAACTGAAGGAGCTGGGCCGCGTCGACACGCTGCTGAAATTGCGCGAGGTGACCGAAATTCGCACCACGGCGCTCGATGACGCAGCCAAGGCCGAGATCGAGGCGGTCGTCCGCCGGCACCAGGGTAACGTACTGAAAATCGACAACCCAACCACGACGTTGGAAGAACTGTTCCTGGGCATCGTGCGTGAAAGCGAAGCGCATCCGGGCCGACGCCCCACGGAGAAGACTTAAGCGTACAGGCGCGGCGGGTCTCTTTGTCCGTATTTCGCCGCGAATGCATTGAGGCATGTCATTGATTATTCCGCCGACTTCGGCGACGGCCGTCGGGTCTTATCAATACGATTTCATCCCTTAATCGTCCTTACTCTCTTTCATGGTCCTCGAACACGAACCGCTACCCTTTGAGCAGTGGCTGGCCGAGAGCCTGCCGTTGTGGCTGGCGACGATCGGTGCCTTGGCACTGGGCATTCTCATCGTCGGATTCCTCTTTACGGCCGTGGTGAACGGCCCGATACGCGCCGGCGACACGATTTATCGGCTGTTGGCCGGAGGATTGATCGATCTGGTAAAGATCTCGCCGCGGCGCGTGATCGCCCTGGCCCGTCTGGCCGTGCAGGAATCGTTGCGGCGCCGCGTGCTGGCCGGGCTGGCCGTGTTCGTCGTGATCCTGGCGTTCGCCATCTGGTTTCTTGACGCGCGCACCCCCGATCCCGCGAAGCTCTACCTGAGCTTCGTGCTCACCGCCACGACCTGGCTGGTGATGATCATGATGGTGTTCTTGAGCGCTTTCAGCCTGCCGAACGACATCAAGAACCATACGATTTACACCATCGTCACCAAGCCGGTGCGACCGAGCGAGATCGTGCTGGGCCGTATCGTCGGCTTTACGGCCGTGGGAACGGCGCTTTTGGCCATCATGGGGTTCTTTAGCTACGTTTTCGTCGTGCGTGCCCTGAATCACACGCACGACTTGTCGATGGGCGATCTGGCACCAACGGCCGCGCAGGGCGAACTGTCCGGCCGCACGGGTCTGACGCGCAATCACTTTCATCCGGTTACGGTCGATGCCGAAGGCAATGGCGTGACGGACACCGCCCAGGGGCACTGGCACGAAGTGACGGCTTCGGGCGCGGGCACGAGCGCATCGCTTACTGTCGGCCCGCCGCAGGGGCAATTTCATGCCCGAGTGCCCATTTACGGCAAGCTGCAATTCTTCAACCAGGCCGGGCAGCCCGTCGAGAAAGGAATCAACGTCGGCAACGAGTGGACGTACCGCAGCTATATCGAGGGGGGAACGCGTGCGGCCGCGCGGTGGCGCTTCAAAGACGTCCGCCGCGAGGATTTTCCCAAGGGCTTGCGACTGAACATGACAATCAGCGTGTTCCGTTCGCACAAGGGAAACATCGAGCAGACCGTCGTCGGCAGCTATACGCTCCGCAATCCGCGCACGGGCGTCACTTCGCCGGGTCAGAATTTCTTCGCCAAGGAATACGCCATCGACGATCGGGAGGTTCCCGAGAAGTTCAAGGATCCCACCGGCAAGGACAAGACGCTCGATTGGTACGACGATCTGGTCGACAACGGCGAACTGGAAATCGAGCTCTCGTGCTTGCAGGGAGGTCAGTATTTCGGCATGGCTCAGCCGGACCTGTACCTGCTGCCGCGCGAAGGCTCGTTCGAAGCGAACTTCGTGAAGGGTTACATCGGTATTTGGCTGCAGATGCTGCTGGTCACGGCCTTTGGCGTGATGTGGAGCACATTCCTCAATGGATCGGTGGCCATGCTGGCGACGCTGATGACGCTGATCGCGGGGCTGTTCGCCCCCTGGGTGCAGGAGCTTGCCAGCGGCAAGGTGATCGGCGGCAATACGTTCGAAGCGGCCTTCCGCATCGTCACACAAACCGGCATCACGGCCCCGTTGGACGAGAATCTGACGACCTCGGTTGTTCAGGGGTTGGACGCAGCCACGTTGTGGCCCATGAAGATCATTGCCAACCTGCTGCCTGACATCAGCAGGTTCGACGATTCGAGTTATGTCGCGGAAGGTTTCGATATCCCCGCATACGTTCTGGCCGAGAACTCGTTGACCGTGCTCGGCTTCGTCGTCCCACTATTTATCTTCGGATTCTTGTTCTTGAAGATGCGCGAGGTGGCCAAATGAACCAGCGCCCATTCATTCGCAAACTTGTGTATCTGGCATTGTTGGTGGTGCTGCTGGTGCCGCTTTCGCTGTTGAGCATGCCGGCGCGATACGCCACGCCCGACGAGCCGGGCAGCGCCGGCGGCATGCTGGCCCGACTGCGCGAAGAATACAAGCTGGGTCAGGCCAACCTCGGGCAAGTCGATCCCACCAGCGAAACGATCAAGCTGGCCACGCTAGGCATGCGCAACATCGCCGCGACGCTGCTGTGGAAAAAAGCCAACGACTCGAAAATGCGCGAGGACTGGACCGCGTTCTCGGCCACGGCCGAACAGATCATCAAGGTGCAGCCGAACTTTCCCACCGTCTGGCAATTTCAGGGGTGGAACCTGTCCTACAACATCTCGGCCGAGTTCGACGACGTTCGTGACCGTTATTTCTGGGTGATGAAGGGCATCCGGTTCCTGCAGGATGGCGTGGCCTACAACGATGCCGCTCCGCGGCTGGTCTGGTTCGTGGGCTGGGTGCTGTCGCAAAAGATCGGCATGGCTGACGAGAAAGTGCAGTATCGGCGCTATTTCCGCGAGGACACCGACTTCCACGGCACGCGACCGCTCGACCAGCGCGACAACTGGCTGGTCGGCCGCGAATGGTATCTCGATGCCGAACGCACGGCCGAACGCGAGGAGATGCTCGACAAGCTGAATCCGCTCGTGTTCCTCTTCCATGCGCCGAAAAACCGCATCAATTACGCCACGTCGCTGGAGGAAGAGGGGGTCTTCGAAGAAAAAGCCGCGGTGGCTTGGGCAACCGCGCTGCGCGACTGGCAGGCCTTCGGCACGCGCGACATTCGCACGGGCGCCGCCACCACGATTCGTGCCAACGACCGTGACGCCGTGAAGCGGCGCATCGAGGAATTGACGGCCGAGTTGGATAAGTTTCCGCCAGCCGACCGTCGGGAAGCACTACTCAAGGACAAGCGCGCCAAGCTCACCGAAGAAGAACTCAAAATCGAGGCCACGCCCCCCGCCGAACGCACCGAAGAGCAGTACCGCGCCGCGATGGCCATTGCGGACAAGTTGCAGCTCCGGCCACGGGAACTCGCCGAGCTCGTGACGGTGGACCAGCGCGAAGAAGCAAGAAAAGTCGCGATTGCCGTCGACGAACAGGAACAACAACTACAGCAAATTGAACGGGCACGCGAAGTACTGAACTATCCGTACTGGCTGTTGCGCTGCGAACTCGAACGGCAGCCAGAGACCATCGAGGCCCGACGCCTTGTCTATCAGGCCGATAATGCCGCCCGCGCGCAATCGCTGCTCGAAGCCAAACAACTCTACAAGGACGGCTTTGCCAAGTGGAACGAGGCGCTGAAAAACTATCCCCAGATGCGCGTGGACCACCTGTTTGGCGAAGACATGATGATCTTCATCAACCGTTATCGCACCCTGATCAAGCGCATGGATGAACAGTTCCCCGAAGATTTCCCCCTGCAGGACATCATCGACGCGCACCGTGAGATATAGGAACGGGCCTCCCTGAGGCTGTCTGATCGACGTGGATTCGCCACCGTCGCTCCTGACAGCCAACGACCTGATCCTGCGCCGCTCGCGGACGGTCGTAGCCCGACTGCGGCCGTCAGGCGTTATCGCGTAATCAACCACGTAACCATGTTCTTGGTCACCTGGTCGGCCGCGTCTTGCTGCACGAAATGGCTGGCGGTGGGGATCGTGATCAACGTCAGGTCGTTGTCGATCATGTCCCACGTGCCGTTGAGCGCCCCGGACAAGAGCGCCGTGTCTTTCAGCCCGTGGAACATCAGCACCGGGCATTTGACCTTCGGATAGGGTTGATTCTCATCGTAGGTGTACGGCTCGCGCGGATAGTTCGCCTTGTAGTAGTTGAGCATCCCTTCCATGCTCGACCGCTTGAACGCTTCGATATATTTTTCGCGAGCCGCGGAATCCTTGACCCAGAAGGCCAGCATCTCGGGCTTCACCTTCGAGGCCGCGTCGGGCTGCTGGAAGTTGCGCGCGTACTGGCTGGCCTTCTGCTGCGCCGGATTGTTCGCCAGCTCGCGGGACAGGCCCTTGGGGTGCGGCAAGTTGAGGATCACCAGCTTTTCGGTCGTCTCGGGATGGGTCATGGCGTAGGTCCAGGCCACGATCCCGCCCCAGTCGTGCCCGACGATGATCGCCTTGTCGGCCTTGAAGTGTTTGACCACCGCGTCGATGTCGGCCACGAGCTTGTCGAGTTTGTAGTTGTCAACGCCCTCGGGCTGGTCGCTCTTGTTGTAGCCGCGCATGTCGATGGCCACGACCTGAAAGTGCTTGGCCAGCTCGGGCATCTGGGCGCGCCAGGTGTACCAGAAATCGGGAAAGCCGTGGATCAGGACGACGAGCGGCCCTTTTCCCATCGTGACGTAGTGGATCTTCACGCCGTCGGAATCGACGAAGCCCTCTTCGCCCCCCAGCTCTTCGGCCGACGCGAACTGAAAAGCGAAAGCCACCAAGGTCGGAACGAGCGCGGACACGAGCCACATTCTGAACGTCATGATTCAATTCTCCCCGTTACCGGCCTCGTGATGGCACAACCAGTGGCTCGCCGAGCGCCGACGCGAATCCGAAAGGACACAAGATAGGCAAGCCGGCAGCATAGTCACGGTCGGAGCACGGGTCAAATTGGCACCCATGGCGCGACTGGCGCTTTTTGTCGGCTACCATAGGGGCGCATGGACCGACGTTTTGCGCCGGTTAGTCGGCGATCCCTTTGTGGCGGCACGACATGGCATCGCACCAATTGGCATTCGTCGTCGATGGACGATCCCGCGCTCGCGAGGCGGTCATCGCCGCATTTCGCGCCAGGCAGTTCCAATTGGTCCTCGCGGCGCGGCGCAAGTACGCCGCGGAATTTGCCGCCGCCGGTCGGCTGCGACGGGCGAGGCTCGTCTTGCGCATCCGCCGCGAAATCCAGGCTTTGCTGCGCGCAGAGCTCCATCGGCTGGCGTCGATTGAGTCGCTGTACTAGGCCCCTAGGCCCGCCGCGGCCGCGGCCAATTTGCGAGCTATATATCCCTAGCCGCCCGATCGCCGGCTTCGTCGAATTCGCGCGGGCGCGGCACGGTGTTTACGAACCAGGAACGAAACCATGGCTCGTCCATCGCGGTTTTCTGCTGATACTGTCTGCGTGCCGATGTTTGCGCGCGTCGTGCTCGCATGCTTGGGCGGCGTGGATCTGGTGCGCGGTGTGTTGCACACCTTTCTGGTGCAGCATTCGGCAGTCGACGTCGCAGGCCTTGATTTGACTCACTCGGGCCAGGACCAGTTGCTGCTCTTGGGGGCGTTCGGCATCTCGAACTTTTTGACCGGCGCCCTGTTTCTTGCCGTGGCCTACGGAGCCAAACAATTGGTGCCCGCCGTGTTGGCCATCATCCCCACGGCCCACGCGCTCGGCTTTATCGCGTTTCGTTTGAACAACATTCACCCCGAAGCGCCGTTTCCCGGCCGCAGCTTCATGCTCGTCTATGCGAGCGTCAGCATCCTGACGTTCGTAGCGAGCATTGTGGCGATGCGCCGGCAGCGCCGCGGCGGCATCGATGGCGGATCGATTCACGCGCCCTCGGTCAGCGGCGCGAGCGAAGCCCGATAGCGCGCGTGGTAGAGCTTCGCCCGTCATGAATCCGCCAGGTGTCCGGCTTTAGTCGGCGTGGGCTTTGCCGGCGGACGACGCCGATTGCCCAAGGCCGGGTCCCATCAGCTCGACGAGGAGTTTGCTCCGCTCCTCGGCTCGTTTTGCATCGAAGACCATCGCGTCCGGGCTCATGTTTCCTGCCAGGCTGTAACTGGGCTCGGTCGCGGGAGAGGTCTCGACCAGGTCGAATGTGATGTTGGCGAACACCCGGTCATCGATACGATGCCGCAGTTCGAGCCGCTCCAGGGTATGGGAGTGCGTGTCGATCTCGAGCCATGCTTCGTTCAAAGGCGAGCGAGTCGTTTCCGGCTTAGCCACGGCGTGGATCGTTTGCCGGCCATTGCGCGCCGTCCGTTTGTCCAGAGTCAGATCGAATTGGCGCAAGAACACGTTCGTGACTTGCTTTTCGTTGAGGCTGAGCACGACGGCAAACCGCCGCAGCGCCGGGGGAATTTCCGGTTTTGCGAAATAGAGCCCCCGTTGTCCGTCGGTGACCCACATCCCGCCTTGCGGGTCGCGGCCCCACAAAACCTGTTTGTCTCCCTCTTCGATCCGTGCGCGAAACGCATCGCCACGGGTCCACACCTGAACGGTTCCGCGAGGATTCAAAAATGAAAATCGCTGGGCAAACCCTCGCGGCACGTTGACTTCGACGTCGTAGCAGCGATCGACATCCGCCAGGCGACCGCGTACTTCTTCCAGCATTCCCGCAGCGCTCGACGCCTGAACGTTGGTGGCGAAATAGCCGACCAGGCCGACTCCTACCAACAGGAGCGCGGCGGCCGCCGACGTCCAGAGGACGGCCGAATACCTTCGCCGCTGTGTGCCGCTGTCGAGCGCCTCGGCCACCAGGAGCCGGCGCTGAATGGCCTTCAGATTCCTCTCGACGTCGATTGGTTCGCCGGTCGTTGCCAAATGACGGGCCACCAGGGACTCGACGTCCGTTTCGGCAAATCGTTTCGGCTCGCTCATGGCACGATTCGCTCCGAAAAATGGGCGTTCAAAAATGCCGCCATGGTTTTTCGCGCGCGGTGCAGGATCACGCGAATCCCTGCCGGCTTCATGCCAATGATGTCGGCAATCCCACGCGGCTCATGGCCCAGGCTGGCCAGCTCCAGCACGCAGCGATCGCGCATGGACAGGCTTTGCAGTCCGCGGTGGATCGCATCGTTCAGTTCGGTAGCCATCACAACGTCAGCGGGCGAGGCGGCCCGGGGGTCGACGACCTGCGGAGCTGTTTCTTGTTGGCCGCTGGAATTATTGAGGCTCAGAACCTCTCGGCGCCGGA
The DNA here is from genome assembly GCA_035546535.1 of Pirellulales bacterium. Lineage (NCBI taxonomy): Bacteria > Pseudomonadati > Planctomycetota > Planctomycetia > Pirellulales > Pirellulales bacterium. The sequence goes on from DASZWQ010000154.1 coordinate 86,591, forward strand.
CGGTGAGATTGATGCAGCCATTTGTGACAGCGCGGTACAGCAGCTTTCGACCGTCGCGATCCAGATCGTAGCTTCCGGCACGACGCAATAGCCGGTAAATCGCCTCTTGGACGATATCCTCGGCAGCGGTACGGTCACCAATCAGCGAAGCGGCATACCGCACCGCGGCAGGCAATTCCTTCTCAATCCAACCATCCACGCGGACGCCTTCTCTCTCAGT
>DASZWQ010000155.1 GCA_035546535.1 Pirellulales bacterium
CACGACATGCACGCCACGATCCTGCATCTCTTGGGCCTGGATCACGAGCGGCTTACCTACCGCTTCGGCGGCCGCGATTTCCGCCTGACCGACGTACACGGCCACGTGATCCGCGAAATCCTGGCTTAGCAGCCTGTTGAAGAACTCAACGGGCTGCGACATCGCAGGGATGCGATGGCAAAATGTCGACGTAAGTCGTTATTTTGCGAGCCGTGCGAAGCTTTGCTTCGCACTTGGCGAGGTTGTAAAAAGCCACGAGGGCTTTTTTCAACAGGCTGCTAATTCCCCTCCGACGCTTCGCGTCGTCCGGCTCGCGGTTCGTTTCGATTAGCAGCTCTAATGGAAGCGCCGGCTCGCAAGCGGTAACTCCGCGCGCAACTCGCAGGCTCCGCGAAAGCGCGCGCGAAGCACTCAATCCGTAAAGCGATCACATTTTGGGCAATTCGCGCATAACTCCCAAAAAGTGGACGCCCCATTTTGCCGATAGCAATATCTGTTACCAAGTTCACCAGTTCCGCCAGGCTGCGTCATCGTGGCATTCAATCCAAAATGACGCCGAGCTAGGAGCCCATATCCAATCATGGCGTGTACCGCACAGCGGATCGACACGTTAGACAATTTGCGAAAATTTGTTAGCCAGACAATTTGCGATCACGAGCAACTCGAGGCAGACGCCTATGTGATGACCGAGATGGTGCTGACGCGTTCCGGAATGCCCTGCGGCCGCTATTACTGCCTGCACGGGCCGCGGGCCACAAAGTATTCAGCCATCTGGGTTAGCGAGCGCAACACGGTTTTGTTCTACGATTCGACAGGCGAGCGTTTCTTGACGGCCGAAATCGAGGAGGCCCATCAGCTCGAGCTTTCGGCAGCATAGTACCACTTAGTGTGCGTTGGTTCTCACGCAGCCCAGAAGGCCGGATGCCCGCGGGCAGCGTGCCATAGAACCCCAAGATTTTCGTCCTCCTTGCGAAGTCGAGGAGGGCAAGAATTCGCGACCGCCGGGCATTGACATGCACGGCGTAATTTTATACATATGTACACCATCATCATCGACATGGAGGTTGTCTCATGCTCGTCCTGTCGCGAAGGGAAAACGAAAGAATCAAACTCGGTGACTCGATCGTTGTCACAGTCGTCCGAGTGAGCCGAGATAAGGTCCGATTAGGCATCGAAGCCCCCGCCGATATGCTGGTCCTTCGAGAGGAGCTCGAAACAGCTCCTGCCGCGGAATCGGCGAGCCCCAGTGAAGCCATCGGTGGCGCGAACTGTTGAAGCGACAACGAGAGGCCCGTCCGTTACACGCCGATTCCCCCTGAAAAACACGCATTTCGGCCGCGCTTAAACGGCGCGAAGGCCGATTGAACGCCAAAGATGCCTGGGCCGGAGTCCTCCCGGTCCAGGCGATTTTTTTTGCGCGCGGGGCACGGGCTTTTTTTGCGCGCGGGGCACGGGCTTTTTTTGCGCGCTTGGCACGGGCTCATGCCTGTGGCTTGCGCGACCACGCGCGTGATCCGACTCTTTTGCTCGCCGACCATGCGAAGTAGCAGAAAACCGGGGTCCGGCACGCACCGCCATTGTCTGCGCGGCGGTTGCCGCATCCTGTGGCACATCGGCCCTCCATGAATGCATCATCAATTGCTCATATTTTCACATTTGAGTGAAAATCGTTGACAATTCGACGGCCACTCGGTTACTCTTTTTCCGGGGAATTGACTGTCGACGGGCCCCGGCCTGCTAGCAGACGGCCGTTCCCCAAAGCCCGCCGCCACGTTGGCCCGGCTCGCCTTTTGCACACCTGCGACCGCGGCTGCTGGCAACACAACACACACCTGTACAACCCAAAGTGCGAGTAACTCGCCGCCGCGGTGCCTGAGCGGAGGTCGATCGGAAGCGATCTCACCTGGCAGTCGCGGGATCACGGATTTCATCAGGAGGTGACTCGATGTTTCGACTTCGCACCGGTCGTCGCGGATTTCTTTCGGTCGGGGCCGCTGGCTTGGGGCTCTCGTTGCCCGGCCTGCTGCGTATCCGCCAGGCCCAGGCCGAACAGAAGAACTACGAGCACATTTCCGCGAAAGCCCAGAGCGTGATTCACATCTTCCTGCCGGGCGGAATGGCCCATCAGGAATCGTTCGATCCGAAGCCGTACGCTCCGATCGAATATCGCGGCGAACTTGGATCCGTGGCAACGAAGATTCCCGGGCAGCATTTTTCGGAGACGCTGCCCAAAACGGCCGAGATGGCCGACAAGATCACCGTGATCCGCTCGATGACCCACGGCGAAGCGGCCCACGAGCGCGGCACGCACAACATGTTCACCGGCTACAAGCCGTCGCCGGCCTTGGTGTTCCCGAGCATGGGAAGCGTCGTGAGCCACGAATACGGCCCGCGCAACAACCTGCCGCCGTATGTCTGCATTCCCAACCAGTTGAACGAATATGCCGGCACGGGCTATCTGAGCTCTTCCTACGCTCCGTTCAGCCTGGGTTCGGCCCCGGAAGCGAAGGGCTTCCAGGTGCGCGACCTGAACATGGCCGGCGGCGTCGACGACGTGCGCTTCGACCGTCGCAAATCGGCGTTGGCCACGGTGAACGAATACTTCCATGCCAAGGAAAAGTCGGACGCGATCACGGCCATGGACACGTTCTACGAACGGGCCTATAGCCTGATCAGCTCGAAGGACGCGCGCGAGGCCTTCAATATCGACGCCGAGCCCGATGCCATCCGCGACGAGTACGGCCGTAACGAGGCCGGTCAGCGCATGCTGATGGCCCGCCGCCTGGTCACGGCCGGCGTACGCTTCGTGGCGTTGACGTACTCGGGCTGGGACATGCACACGCAAATTGCCGCCGGTATGCGCGGTGCGCTGCCGGCTTTCGATCAGGGCTTCGCCACCTTGATCCGCGACCTGGATCGGATGGGCAAGCTCGACGAGACGCTGGTCATGGTGTCGACCGAATTCGGCCGCACGCCGAAGATCAACGGTAACGCCGGCCGCGACCACTGGCCCAAGGTCTTCAGCGTGGTCCTGGCCGGTGGCGGCATCAAGCGGGGGACGATCTACGGCTCGTCGAATGCCGTGGCCAGTGAGCCCGAGGACGACCCGATCGAGCCGCCCGATTTGGCAACCACGATCTATCACCAACTGGGAATCGTCGCCGACAAGGAGCTGATGGCGCCGGGGAACCGCCCGATCGAAATCGTCGACGGCGGCCAGGTGCGGAAGGAATTGCTCGCTTAATCCGTTGGCGGCGGCGTCCGGCTTTCGTCGCGGACCAGGGAGCGTCCGGAGGGCGCCCGCGACAACAGGCAGCTTGCCAAACACTCGCAATGAGGTTCACCATCCATGCGTAATGGCATGTTGATTTCGCGCGTCGCGCGCTGCGTATTGGTTCTGACCGTTGCCGTGTCGTTAGCGACGTCGGCGGCCGACGCCGCCAGCCCCAGCGTCGGTTCGATCACCCCGGTCGGCGCGCAGCGCGGCGTCGAGACGGAGGTCACCTTCAACGGCGCCCGCCTGGCGGATGCCCAGGAGATCCTCTTCTATTCGCCGGGCTTCGAGGTGAAGGGGATGGAAGCCGCAGATAACGCCGTGAAGGTCAAGCTGGCGATCGCGGCCGACTGCCGACTTGGTCAACATGCCATGCGTCTGCGCACGGCCAGCGGCACCAGCGAGTTGCGAACGTTCTACGTCGGGGCTCTTCCGGAAATCAAAGAGGCCGAGCCGAACAGCGACTTCGCCCAGCCCCAAAAGATTGACCTGGGCGTGACCGTCAATGGCGTTGTCGACAACGAAGACGTCGACTTCTTCGTGATCGACGCCAAGAAGGGCGAACGCATCACGGCCGAAATCGAAGGGATCCGGCTGGGCTATACGTTCTTTGATCCTTACGTGGCCATTCTCGATAAGCAGCGCTTCGAGCTGGCCAACTCGGACGACGCGGCCCTGGTCTGGCAAGATGGCGTGGCGGCCGTGATCGCTCCGGAAGATGGCAGCTACATCGTGCAAGTTCGCGAGACCGCCTACGGCGGCAACGGTTCGTGCATGTACCGGCTGCACGTAGGGCGATTCCCGCGCCCACGCGCGACGATTCCGGCCGGCGGAAGATATGGCGAGACCGTCGACGTTCGCGTCCTGGGTGACGTCGCCGGCGAGCGCACGCAGCAGATCGTTCTGCCCGCGTCCCCGACGCCAAAGTTCGGTTTTTTCGCGCAGGACGACCAAGGGATCGCCCCTTCGCCCAACGTTTTCCGCCTGGGCGACTTAGCGAACAAGATCGAGGCCGAGCCGAACAATGATCCGGCCACGGCCACGGCCTTCGAAGCGCCGATCGCACTGGCGGGCGTTATCTCGCAGCCGGGCGATGTCGACTGCTTCAAGTTCACGGCCAAGAAAGGGCAGCAGTTCGACGTCCGCGTCCTGGCCCGCGGGATTCGTTCGCCGCTCGACCCGGTACTGAATATCAATCGCATCGGCGGGGCTGGCGTGGCCGGCAACGACGACAGCGGCGGTCCGGACAGCTACGTCCGCCTGGCCGTGCCCGAGGACGACGAATACGTCATCTACGTGCAGGATCATCTAAAGAAAGGAGGCGTTGATTACGCCTACCGCGTGGAAATCACGCCCGTGAAACCACGGCTCGTGATGGGCCTGCCCGAGCGGTCGCAGTTCGTCGACATCACGATCGACGTTCCGCAGGGGAACCGCACGGCGGCGTTGGTGAGCGCGTCGCGGGCCGACTTCGGCGGCAACCTGATCGTCGATATCAAGGATCTGCCGCCGGGCGTAACCATTCAAACCGACAAGATGCCGGCGAATCAAACGATCGTGCCGGTGCTGTACACCGCGGCGGCCGATGCCCCGCTCGCCGGCCGCCTGGCCGACGTGGTGGGCCGGCACGAAGACCCGAATCAAAACATCGAAGGGCACTTGGAACAGACGACCTCGATGGTCCGCGGCCAGAACAACATCAATGTCTGGACGCATACGGCCGACCGGATGGCCGTGTCGCTGACGCAGGCCGTGCCCTATTCGATCGAGATCATTCAGCCCAAGGTGCCGATCGTGCGCGACGGCTCGATGGAGCTGAAGGTCAAGGCGACTCGCAAGGAGGGCTTCACCGCGCCGATCACGGTTTCGATGCTCTACAACCCGCCCGGCATCGGTTCCCCCAGCTCGGTGGCGATTCCCGAAGGCAAGGACGAGGTGATTCTGCCGCTGACGGCCAATAGCGGCGCGGAAGTGCGCGTTTGGAAAATTGCGGTCCTCGGCTCGGCCACGGTCGGTAACGGGCCAGTCACGGTCTCATCGCAACTGGCCGACCTGGAAATTGCCGAACCATTTGTCGGCTTTGCCTACACCGCCGCCGCGGTGGAAAAGGGGAAAGAAACCGACGTCGTGATCGCGGTCACCAAGAACAAGGATTTCGACGGTAACGCCAAGGTCGAGCTGCTTGGGCTGCCGAACGAAGTGACTTCGGTGCCGGGCGAGATCAACAAAGACGCCAAGGAACTGTTGTTCCATGTGAAGACGACGGCCAACTCGCCGGCCGGCAAGCACAAGACGCTGCTCTCGCGGATCACGATCGTCGCGCAGGGAGAACCGATCACGCACATGATCGGCGGCGGCGAACTGCGCGTCGACGAACCGCTACCGCCCAAGGCGAACGAGCCGGCCGCTGCCGCCGCGGCGCCGATGCCCATGCCCGCGGCCGACAAACCACCAGAGAAGCGTTTGACGCGATTGGAACAGTTGCGCCTCGACCGGCAAAAGGCGAAGGAAGCCGCCAAGCAACAAGCAGCGGCCGCCGCTGCCGAGCCGGCTCCTCCCGCGGAAGCGAAACCAGCCGAGGCGGCTGCGGCGGAGGCGAAGCCCGCGGGCTGACGCGCAGTAACAACCTACGTGCGATCACTGGATCGCCCTCGCCAACGAGGACTCGTCACGAGAAATGGGAACGCCACAGACGTTTGCAGGATGCTAGTGCAGGAGACTCGCCGTGAGTGACATTATTTACCGCAGCATGAACCGCGTCTTGGTGAGTGCTGTTCTCGTTTTGCATTCGGGCTTGGCCTGGGCTGACGCCCCGGTGGCCAAGATCGAGGTCTTTCCGCCGGACGTCGAGCTGTCGACCTCGCGCGACAGCCAGCGGCTGGTGGTGATGGCCACTCGGACCGATGGCGTGACGCTGGACGTGACGCCGCAAGCGCAGTTCAAGCCGGCGAACCCGGCGCTCGTGCGGTTCGATGGTCCGGTCGTCTTCCCTGCCGCCGACGGCGATACCACGCTGGAAGTTTTGTGCGCGGACAAGTCGGTGCAGATTCCGGTCACCGTGAAGCAGGCTGCCGCGGACCGGCCGATCAGCTTCAAGCTCGACGTGATGCCGGTCTTCATGCGTGCCGGCTGCAACACCGGCAGTTGCCACGGAGCCGCCCGCGGCAAGGACGGATTTCGCCTGTCATTGTTCGGGTTCGACCCGGACGGCGATCACTTCCGCCTGACGCGCGAATATAGCTATCGCCGGATCAACCTGGCGCTGCCGAAGGAAAGTTTGCTGATCGAGAAGGCGGTCGGCGCCGTCCCGCATACGGGCGGCAAGCGCTTCGACCTGGAGAGTCCCTATTGCCAGACGCTGGTTCGCTGGCTGGATGCCGGCGCGCCGCTCGATGCCGGCGCCGTGCCCGCCGTGACGGCCGTCGAGGTCTTCCCGCGCCAGGTGGTGCTGGAGGGCGAGGGGGCCACGCAGCAGTTCATTGCCCGGGCTAAATACGCCGACGGCACTGACCGCGACGTGACGAGCCTGGCGGTGTTCCTGACGAACAACGACAACTCGGCCCCGATCAATGCCGACGGCCTGGTGACGGCCGCCCATCGTGGCGAGGCCTTCGTCATGGCCCGCTTCGAGACGCACACCGTCGGCAGCCAGGTCCTGGTATTGCCGAAGGACTTGCAATACACGCCCCCCACGACGCAACCGGCCAACTACATCGATGAGCTGGTCAACGCCAAGCTGCAAAAGCTGCGCATTCTGCCCAGCGATCTGTGCAGCGACGAAATCTTCCTGCGCCGGGTCACGGTCGACATCACGGGTTTGCTACCGACCGAGGCCGAATACATCGAGTTCGTCGCCGATACCGACCCTCAGAAGCGCGCCAAGCTCGTCGATCGACTGCTCGAGCGAAAAGAGTTCTCCGAAATCTGGGGCATGAAGTGGGCCGAGCTGTTGATGGTCAAGAGCACCGTCGACGTCAGCTATAAATCGATGTTCCTGTACTCGAACTGGCTGACCGAGCGGATTTCGAGCAACATGCCCTTGAACTTGATGGTGCAGGAGCTGCTCGGCGCCAACGGCGGCACTTTTACCAACGCGGCGACAAACTACTACCAGATCGAGCGCGACACGCTGAAGACGGCCGAGAACGTGGCCCAGGTGTTCATGGGCATTCGCACTCAGTGCGCCCAATGCCACAACCATCCGTTCGATCGCTGGACGATGAACGACTACTACAGCTTCGCCGCGTTCTTCTCGCAGATCGGCCGCAAGACGGGGGAAGATTATCGCGAGACGATCATTTTCAATACCGGCAGCGGCGAGGTCACGCATCCCGTCGGCGGGCGGGTGATGCCGCCGAAGTTCCTGGGAGGCCCGAGCCCCGACACGGCCGGGCAGGATCGCCGCGTGGTACTGGCCAGGTGGCTGGCCTCGCCGGAGAATCCGTACTTCGCCACGAGCGTCGCCAACCGCGTGTGGGCGCATTTCTTCGGCGTCGGCATCGTGGAGCCGGTCGACGACATTCGCGTCAGCAACCCGGCCAGCAACCCCGAGTTGTTCCAGGCCCTGGGGGACCGCTTCACGCAATACAACTACGACTTCAAGCAGTTGGTGCGCGACATTTGCAATTCGCAGACGTATCAGCACACCAGTCAACGGAACGCCAGTAACGAAGCGGACGAGCTGAACTTCGCCCACGCGCGCATCCGCCGCATTCGCTCTGAGAATTTGCTCGACAGCATCAGCGAAGTCACCGAGACCAAGGACAAGTTCGCGGGGCTGCCGCTGGGAGCCAAGGCCGTCCAGATTGCCGACGGCAACGGATCGACCTATTTCCTCACGACCTTCGGCCGTTCGAATCGCGCCACGGTCGGCGTGTGTGAAGTGAAGACCGATCCCACGCTCTCGCAATCGCTGCACCTGCTCAACGGCGATACGATCGAGACCAAGGTCCGCGACGGCGGCGCCATCAAGCGGATGCTCGAGGCGGGCCGCACGCCCGAGCAGATCATCGAAACGATCTACATTCGCTCGCTGTCGCGCAAACCGACGCCTGAGGAATCGCAAAAGCTGCTGGCGGTCGTTGCCGCCGAGCCGGCTCCACAGAAGGGATTGGAAGACGTCTTCTGGGCCGTGTTGAACTCCCGGGAGTTTTTGTTCAACCACTAGAGCGACTGCCAAACATCGGAACGGGGCTCGTGTGCCCTTGGCCGTGCTCGCGTAGCCATGCGGGCCGCCTGCTCACGCGAGCCTGAGCCGGGCCCCCTGAAGCCGAGTTACCAATCGCGCAACCACGATCAGCAACCCTCATTAAACGACGAGCAAACGTGCAGTCATGTCCCTTATATCTGCCAATATCCGCTTGTTGCCGGCGTTGACGCTCTCGATCGCCGCGGCTTTGCAGACTTGTGTGGTCGCGACGGCCGAAGAGGCAAAGCCCGACGACAAGGCCCAGGCCAAGGTCACCTACGAAGAGCACGTGCAGGCGATCTTTCGTCAGCATTGCTTTACGTGCCACGGTCCCGACACGGCCAAGAGCGATCTACGGCTGGACAATTACGCCGCCATGATGCGCGGCGGCGCGAGCGGCGCGGTAATCGAACCGGGCGATGCCGATAGCTCGCGACTGTGGAAGCTCGTCTCGCACGAAGAGACGCCCGAGATGCCCCCCAAGCAGGACAAACTGCCCGAAGCGACGCTGGCGACGCTCAAGCAGTGGATCACACTCGGCGCGCTGGAGAAGGCCGGCTCGACCGCCAAAATCAAGGCGAAGCCGAAAATCGAAATGAAGGCGTCGGCCGGTGCCGGCAAGCCCGAGGGACCGCCCCCCATGCCGGAAGGATTAACGCGGCAACCGTCGGTTTACACCGTGCGTCCCGCGGCCGTCACGGCGCTGGCGGCCAGCCCCTGGGCCCCCTTGGTGGCCGTGGCCGGGCAGAAGCAGATCGTGCTTTACAACACCGACAACGCCCAACTCTTGGGCGTATTGGCCTTCCCCGAAGGAACGCCGCAGGTATTGCGCTTCAGCCGCTCGGGCACGGTACTCCTGGCCGGCGGCGGGCGCGACGGGCAATCCGGACGCGTCGTGCTGTTCGATGTGAAGAGTGGCCAGCGCATCACTGAAATCGGCGACGAGCTCGATACCGTCTTGGCCGCCGACATCAATGACGACCATACGCAAGTCGCCCTGGGCGGACCGCGCCGCGTGGTGAAGATCTACAATGTCGCCGACGGCGCGCTGGTCCACGAGATTCGCAAGCACACCGAGTGGATCACGGCAATCGAGTACAGCCCCGACGGCGTGCTCCTGGCCACGGCCGATCGCAACGGGGGGATGTTCGTTTGGGAGGCGGAGACGGCGCGCGAGTACCAAAATCTGAAAGGGCACACGGCGTGCATCGGTGCGGTTAGTTGGCGCATCGACGGCAATATCCTGGCCAGCACCAGCGAAGACGGCACGCTCAAGCTGTGGGAAATGGAGCAGGGGCAGGTGGTCAAGAACTGGGCCGCGCACGGCGGTGGCAGCCTGTCGGTACACTTCGCCATGGATGGGCGGCTCGTTTCCTGCGGCCGTGACAAGACAACCAAGATCTGGGACCAGAACGGCGCCCAGCAGCGGGCGCTCGAGGCCTTTGGCGACATCGCCTTGCGATCCGTCTTCGCTCACGACGGCGGACGCGTCGTTGCCGGCGATTGGACGGGCGAGATCCGCGTGTGGAACGCGTCCGACGGGGCGCTCGTGACTAAGCTCGCCAGCAACCCGCCTACCTTGGCGATGCTGGCCGAGGCCGAGGCCGCGCGTGCCGCTGCCGCCAAAGTCGCGGCCGAGGCCGCCACGGCGGAACTTGCCGCCGCCCAAAAGGCGGCCGACGAAAAGACGGCCGCGGCGGCGGCGCTGGCCGAGCGACTGAAGGCGCTGCAGGCCGAAATCGAGAAGGTTGCGACCGACAAGGCGGCCGCCGATAAGACACTGGCCGATAAGGCGGCCGCCGCTAAAGCGGCCGGGGACGCCGCGGCGGCGGCCGCGAGCGCCGCGGCCAGGGCTGCCGAAGAAAAAGCGGCCTACGATAAAACGCAGACGGCCCAAGCAAGCGCTTCGAATTAGCGCCGGCTGGGCCGTTTCTCGATCAGCGATTCTGAGCCTGTTCCTTCCCAGAACGCTACGCTGTGCTTTTACTCGACTCTTACTCGCGGGGACGAACCGCGCCGGTCAAACCAGAATAATCGGGCCGATCTTCGGGGTGCCACAGGGGCAAGCCCATCGCAATCCGACGTGCCAGCACGTCGAGTTTCTCGGACGAACCGGCCGGCGCCTCGGTCGGTACGAATTCGTTCGTTTCTACCGGGGAAAAATCCTCGTCGTGACCAAACTCAACGATCGCTTCGAATACATTCCGCATCGCTCTCAACCTACCTTCCGACAAACAACGTCAAGGAACAAAGTGAATATTGCCAGACAAAAACTACGTGCTTAACACTCATGAGGGCGCCGATCGTGTCGCGTCGTCCGCCGTGGGCGGAGCCACGAATCGGGCAAATCAAGGCTGGGGGGCACCCGAACCATTTGACAGCCACCGGACCTGGCCTTTCATGCCAGCGGCCGCTGTTAGAGCTCCAGCAAACTCCCACGTACCGGGTGCAGGCGTGCGATACTCCTTAAGCAGCCCATTATTCGTAGCGCGTGCGCGCGAGTCAAGCGCGCTGTCGGAAAATATCAAGAATGTCGCGAAAACGCCGAGAAAACCGCAGCATTTAGGGCGCAAATCATTCCGCGGAAATATCGCGAAACTCACCGGCACGCTGCATGAATTGATCCGTTCAATACTCAGCATTGCGCGGCGCGCGATTACGTTTGTGTCATCGCGCAACTTTTACGCGCAACATGCCAACCACTGAGAAGGTTCCGAACCATGTCCTGGTTGCAACGCACGATTCGCTTGCCGGCGCAGCGGCGCGGCTTTCACTTGATCACCCGCGCCATCATCAGCGCGCTGCCGGAGCTGGCCGAGTTTCGCGTGGGCCTGTTGCACGTTTTCATCCAGCACACCTCGGCATCGCTCACGATCAACGAGAACGCCGATCCTGACGTGCCGGCCGACATGGAACGCGTGTTCGATACGCTCGCGCCCGAAGATTTTCCTTACGTGCATACGGCCGAGGGACCGGACGATATGCCGGCGCACGTCAAGGCAGCCCTCTTGGGCAGTTCCGTGAGCGTGCCGCTTGCGGACGGCCGGCTGTGCCTGGGCACCTGGCAGGGAATCTACCTGTGCGAGCATCGCGATCACGCCACGCCACGCAGCCTGGTACTTACGCTGTGGGGCGAGAAGGAATGAAGGCCGCTCAAACCGGCACGCGGGGTGGCTGGCTCAACTGCACCAGATCGTCGAGCCAGCATTCCAAAAGCGCCGCCTGATGGGCGTTGCGGTCGACATGCCCGAGAGCCTCGATCGAGCGTTCCGCGAGTGCCGCGAGGTCCACCCGGTCGAAGCGTCCCGAGGCCGCGGCCCGCGTCACTTCCTCGTGGGGCGAGGCCTCGGCAGCCGGCACGCCAGCAAGGGCCCGCACCAGTTCGCGGTGGAACTCGATGGCGAAGCCGATGACCAGGCGCATGCGGGCGCGGCGTAAGGGGGCTTCTTTTCCCGCTTCGTCGACAAACGCCGCCAGCGTCTTGGCAAACGTCACGCTGTCGAACGATCGTTCGCCGAGCTGTGCAAACAGGACGTCGCGAAACTTCCACAGGGCGGGATCGGCAAGCTCCGCGGCGTGCGTGATACTGCCGCCGCTATAGCCGGCCAGGCGCTCGGCCGTCGCGCGATCCTCGACCAGGCCGCGGGCCACGAGTTGCTGGGCGACGACTTCGGCCGGCAGCGGCCGGAAGCGCACCGTCTGCGCGCGGGAGCGAATCGTGGGCAATTGCCGATCGGCGCTTGTGCCGATCAGGATCAGCACCGACTGCGCCGGCGGCTCTTCGAGCGTCTTCAGCAGGCTGTTGGCCCCTTCCTCATTCAAATAATCGGCGTCATCGATAATTGCCACGCGCCGTCCGCCCATGAACGGCTTCAGCGAAATGTCATGGCACAGTCCCTGCTGCATCCGCTTTTCCTTAGGGCCAATGAAAAGCTCGAGCGGGATGAAGCTCTTGTCGGCCGGCTTGCTGACCATGAGCAGATCGGGATGCGTGCCGGCGGCAATTTGCAGGCAGCTTGGGCATTGGCCGCAAGGATCGAGCGCGGCGGCCGGACGCCGCTGGCACAGAAGCGCCGCGGCCAAGCGCAGCGCGAAGCTGCGTTTACCGATGCCCGCCGGCCCTACGAACAGAAACGTGTGAGCCAAACGGCCGCGGGCGAGACTCGCGCGAAACCGCTCGACGACGTCGTCATGCCCTTCGAGTCCTTGCCAGGCCATGCTTGTTCTCTCGGGTCAGGCAGGAAGATTCACCACGGGAGACACGGAGGCACGGAGACTTCAACGATCGGTTGTCGGAAAGAGAAATCACGCCACGCGGTATCGCAAGGCCGGGCTGATGTGCGTTTGCACCTCGTCCAGGTTCGTAACGCGCAGCTGACCATGCTGGTACAGGTATTCGACATGGGCGCCCACTTCTTCGAGCGCCAACAGCGTGTTGAAGCCGATCGCTCGCGGATACATCGCTTGCGTGATACTGCTGATGGTCACCGGGTCGGGCGATTCGTTAATCGTGTTGATGACGCGATCGAGCTTGCGCTCGTGGCTCGTGCGGATTTCGTCGATCCGCGTATAGACGTCGTTGATCGGGACCTCGTGCCCCCCCAGGGCCAGCTCGAAGCCCGGAAGCCGGCGCACTTTTTCCAGCGCCTCGAGATAATGGCCCAGCCCGGTGTAGGCCGTGATGCTCTCGGGGGCCTGGTGGGGCGTGATGTGGCTGAGGATGTGATCGGCGCTGATCAAGACGTTACCCATGGCGATGCACACCTGGCCCGGGCAGTGGCCGGGGGTGTGGATGAATTGCATGCCGTCGAACTCCTGGCCGTCGGCCAGCGTGATATCCACGCGCACGCTGCGCACATGCTTTTTGGAAAAGCCGTACATTTCCATGAGCATGGTTTCGAGCTCGGCGTCGACGCCGGCCCGCTGCAGGTAGGTCTTCAGGGCCCGGGTGGCGACGATCACTCGCTCTTCGTAGGCCGTGAGCACCCAACGATCGAGGACGTGGATACCCAACGCGGCGCCGGTCAGTTCGAGCAAGTGCGCCACGCCGCCGAAGTGATCGATATGACCGTGCGTGATCAAGATGCGGCGAATGTCGCCCACCTGGAAGGGCTCGCCGAACTCCGTGCGGACAGCCTCGAGGCCGGCCATCACCTGGGCGTTGCAGTTACCGTACCCGCTGCCGGTGTCGATCAAGGTCAGCGGCCCGGCGTCGAACACCAAGTAGACGTAGGCGATGAAATTGGGAAACGCTTCGCAGGGGATGCGATAGATGCGCTGGCCCGTGCTGGCGACGAACCGCTCGATGGCCGGAAGCTCAGTCATGCACGTAGGGAACGCAAGCAGACACAGAAGGCCGCAGGACGCTGGCGGGAGCGTTTGCCACGCCCCCGCAGCCTGCAGGTATTGCGTGCTTTTGTACCACCGCGGCCTGGGCTGGGCAACCGGCGCCACAGCTTCCAGCAAGCACAAGTGTAGCACCGTCAAGCGTCAAAGCGTGCTGCGTGAGACAGCTCACGCGAGATAAGCAGAATCGATTCAGCCGAAAAGCTCGCTCACCGGCTGCCCGCCGTCGACGATCTTGATCGGCCGGCCGATGGCGCTCATGTTCTCGATCGCCGGGTTGATGCCCAGGCTCTTGCAGAACGATTGGAAGAGGTCCTGCACGCTGACGGGGTGATCGGTCACAGTATCGCCTCCCGCGTCAGTGTGACCGATCACTTGCCCGCCGCGGACACCACCCCCGGCCAATGCAACGTTCGAAGCGCGTGGAAAGTGATCGCGGCCGCCGCGTGGGTTGATCTTGGGTGTGCGGCCGAATTCGCCCATCCAAATAACTAACGTCTTGTCGAGCATGCCGCGCTCTTTCAGGTCCGTGATCAAAGCCGCCATCGGCTGATCGACCTGGCCGCACAGGTTCGTGGTGCGTTCGAAGACGTTGTCGTGCGTGTCCCAGCCGTTGCTGCCGACTTCGACGAACGTCACGCCCGACTCGATCAGCCGCCGGGCGAGCAAGCAGCCCGACGCGAAATCTCCTTTGCCGTAGCGCGCGCGGACCGCTTCCGGCTCGCGGTCGAGCTGAAAGGCTTCCATGCGGGCGCTGGTGACCATTTTTGCCGCCTTGCCGTACAGCTTCTGATGATTGGCCACCTCGCGCTCGGCGCCGCCGCGGGCGTAGCTGCTCTCCAATTGCGAGAGCAGGTTCATGCGCCGCTCGAACCGCGGCTGACCGGTGGTCAGTTTGGCGTTGGCCGGCGCCTCGGCGTTGGCCATCGAAAACGGGTCGTATTCGACCCCCAACAGCCCGCCTCCATCGGTCGTGCGTCCGGCGATGCGTACAAACGACGGCAGATCGAAATTCACGTCCCCGAGCTGATGCGCCACGATCGAGCCCAGCGTGGGATGTTTGACCGTCGGCGTCGGCGCGTAACCGGTGTGCATCAGGAACTCGGCCCGGGCGTGATTTCCTTCCTTGGCCGTCACCGCGCGAAGCACGGCGACGTCCTGCATCACGCGGGCCATGTGCGGCAGGCCGTGCGCGATCTGGATGCCAGCGACGCTCGTGTCGATCGCTTTGGTCTCGCCGCCGTTTTCGTGACCGGGCTTGGGTGAAAACGTCTCGAATTGGCTGGGTCCGCCTTTCATGAACAGCAGGATGCAAGCCATGCCGCGCGAACGCAGCTCGTCGGCCTTGGCCGCCACCAGGTTTTTCCAGCCGAGGGTCCCCGACGCCCCGGCGGCACCGGCCAGCGAAATTCCTTTGAGGAAATCGCGGCGCCGCACGACTCGATCGCGGTTCACCTGGAGGCCCGTGTGCAATTGCAAGGAGCTCATACGTGATGGTCCTACGGCTTGTGCTGTCGGCCGGCCTCAGCCGGGGTCAGCCGGGGTCACAACTTTGGTTTCACTTGCGGCGCGTGAATTCGGTCGAATTCACCAGCGCCCAGAGAATGTCTTCGAAGGCTTCGGCGCGATCCGGGCTGGCGGTGACGTACGACAGGCAGGTCGCCAGCTCGACTTGCTCCGGCTCGCGTGCCAGGCAGCGCAAGTACAGTTCGGTGGCGATCGTTTCGTCGTCGGCGTTCTCGGCCAGTAGCTTGTTGAGAACCGTGTTGGAGTTCTTGGCGCTAATGGCCCGGTTCAAGAACGGAGAGTTCATCATCAACAAAGCCTGCGGAATCGAAGCCGCGACCTCGTCGCGCGGGGCGCTCGGATCGTAGCCGAACGTGCGCTCGAACTCAGCCCGTGGCCCCCGTGCGAATCGCTGCGCGCCCAGCCCCTGCTGCCCCGCCGGCGGCGCGAATTGCGATTCGTCGATCGCCAGCGCCGCGGCCAATGCACTGAAAACCTGGTCCGCACGGAGCGGTTGTGGGCAGTTGGCGGCAAAGGTGGTCGGGCCCTCTTCGTTCGGCGAACGGCTGGCACGCTGATACGCCTCGGTGGCCATGATCGTGCGCAGCAGCCATTTCACGTCGTAGCGGTGATTGGCGAATTCCTGGGACAGAAGCTCGATCGTCTTCGGGGCGGTCGGCGTCCGGTCGGGGCCTAGATCGTCAATCGGTTCGTAAAAGCCGTGGCCCACCAACTCGGCCCACATGCGGTTGACAAGCGCCTTCGCGAACCAGGGATTCGACGGCGCCGTGATCCACTCGGCAAGCTGTTGGCGACGATCGGCATCCTTGGTGCCCAGTTCCAGTTTCTGGCCGCTAACGAAAAACACCGGCGTCATTTGCGTGCCCGCGGCGCTGGGGTCTTGCAGGTCGGGCATGAAGTGCTCGGGGCTGCCGTTCTTGCCGTTCGGTTTCTTCGACGGCCGGCCTGCGTCGCGCGACGCGATCGCGAAGCTGACCCGCTTCTCTCCGTCGCGCACGGGACGTACGGTCACGCGTGGGAAGAAGGCCGCCAGTTCATGGAATTGCTCGCGCGTCCAACGGTCGGTTTTATGGTCGTGGCACTGGGCGCACTGAATTTGAATGCCCAGGAAGATCCGCGCCGTCTCGGCGGCAATATCGACTGCCTGGCCCATCTGCGCCATGATCAGCGCCGTGTTGCCGTTTTCGCGCACGTCACCACTGGCGGTGATGAAGGCCTTGGCGATCGAGTCCCAGCCGGCCCCTTGATTCAACTGCTCGGTCAGAAACTTCGTCACACTCTGTCGCGTGATCAGCGACCGATCGTCGGTCCGGCGGAACAGGATCATGTCGCGAAAGTAGCGCGCCCAGTTCTCGCCATAACGCGGATCGGCCAGCAGTCGTTCGACCGCCCGGTCGCGCTTGTCCGCGGCCGGATCGAGGGCAAAGGCCGTGATCTCGGCCGGTGTCGGCAGCGCTCCGACCAGATCTTGCGAAGCGCGGCGCAGGAACGCCTCGTCATCCGTCCGACCGGCCACCGGCATGCTATCGGCGTTGGTCGGCAATTCGGCCCGAAGCTGGGTGTCGATCGTCTGCGCGAGAACCAGGGCCGAGGCTGACGCCGGATCCTGCTCGGCACGGATCATTCCGATCATGGAAATCGAAAGCCCGGCGGCTGCAGCCACCCCCATCGCGAGGGGAACACGGAACCGCGTGGAAACGGCGGGAAACATTGAGCTAGCACTCCCGGCGGGCAGGTTGGCAGAGTGGGCATCCTAACACTCGGCACACATTGAACACCACGGATGGGTTGCAGGTTTCGCCGTTCTGGTCAGGAACGTCGACCCCGGCATAATGTCATGGCTCCTGGTCCACATGGCGGTTCAGGCCCCCGCTTGTCGCGACGGGCCAGATTTCGATACTGGTGCCGGCCAGTCACTTCAGGAAGCTTGGGGACGGTCCGGGCGGGCCGTTTTCGCACGGGAGCGCTATGAGTCAGATTCGCCTCGGATTAATCGGTTGCGGATTTGTCGGCCGGTTGCACGCCCAGCGCTTGCGGAACGACCCGCGAGCCGCGATCGTGGCCTGTTGCGACCCGGACGCTGCCGCGGCCCGGGCGTTTGTCGCCGAATACGCCCCCGGAGCCGCTATAGAATCCGACCCCGCGGATTGTATCGGCCGGCACCGGCTCGACGCTGTCGTGATCTGCTCCCCCACCCCGCTGCATTATCAGCAGGTGTACACCGCCTTTGACCACGGACTGGACGTTCTGTGCGAGAAGCCGCTGTGCAGCGGCCGAGAGCAGATCCTCGACCTGGTCGAGCGGCATCGTCATCAGGGGCGCGTCCTGTCGGTTTCGTACCAGCGGCGCTACAAATCGATCTATCTCACGGCGCGCCGTGAGTTGACGGAGAATGCTTCTTACTATGGGCCGCTAAGGCAGGTGCACATCTTTGTCTGCGAGCGCTGGCACCAGGGCATCATCGGCACCTGGCGCGACGATCCGAACGTTGGGGCCGGCTATTTTGGTGATGCCGGCAGCCACCAGGTTGACATCGTGCACTACCTGACGGGGCAACAAGCCGAGGCGCTCTACGCCACGAGCGACAAGCGCGGCAGCCGGGTGGAAATCGTCACCCAGGTGATGGCCCGACTTACGGGCGGGGCCAGCCTGGCGGCGCACTTCGTCGGCGACGCCAACCACTGGCGCGAAGACATTCACTTTCATTGCCGGGAAGCCGACCTGCTGATCCGCGGCGAGCAGTTGTTTCGCGCCAAGAACAACCACGTCGAGCCGGTGCCCGATCTGTTGCCCGAGGGCTCGCCCGATAGCGCCTTTCTCGACGCGATTGCGAGCCGGCGGCCGACGATCTCACCGGCCGAGGCGGCGCTGCCGCTTTACGACTGGACGGCGGCCGTGCTGGAATCAGCCCGCGAAGGGCGCTGGATCACGCTGCCGAAGGCGGAGGTCTTCGAGTAGTCGCAATTTACGAATCCTGGCGTGCCATGCTTTTTCGCCGCAGGCGAATAAGCATGCCGTGACCGTTGCGCGGCGACGTGGAGAATACGAATGCATCCAGGGATTTCACAGATTCCGCCGATGATACGAAGACGCACACGGCGTTCGGCCGTTGTCCGCGCGCGGCAATCGTAATCTGCGTCAATCTGCGAAATCTGAGGATGGATTCCTCCGATTGCGCTGCGTGAATGCCCTGCGGAGCATGCTTATTCGCTGACGCGAAAAAGCATGGCACACGGGTCTGCACTCACGCCCGCACCACGATCACGTGCCACTTTCCGGGCCCGTGGACGCCGGTGGTGAGCGTGAATTCGACGTCTCCCGTTTTGCTGGGGCCGGTGATGAACGCCAAATTGCTGGGCAGGTTCTCGTACCCGGCTCGCTGCACTTCGGTAAACAGATCGAAGAGGTCGGGCAGAATCTGCGATCGCTCGACAATCGCGACGTGAACCGGCGGTAGCAGGCTGGCCAGGCGCTCGCGGCCCGGTTCGGACATCATGACCAGGCTGCCCGTTTCGGCG
Source organism: Pirellulales bacterium (assembly GCA_035546535.1). Taxonomy (NCBI): domain Bacteria; kingdom Pseudomonadati; phylum Planctomycetota; class Planctomycetia; order Pirellulales; species Pirellulales bacterium. Next base: position 18,854 of record DASZWQ010000155.1, read on the forward strand.
ATGGCGAACGTGACGCTCGTGATGCCGATATCGGCGGCGAGAATACGCTGGCGTTGCTCGTTCGGGGGAAGAGCCGCCAAGCCATCGTGCGTGAGCCTGGCGATGCCGCGCTCAGCAAGAAAGCTGTCCACCGCGAGCCTTTCTAAAACCGGATGCTGCCAGCACAACGCTGTTTTCGGCCGATACTGCTCGATGAGCGTTGATAGAACCTCGCGCGCGGCCGGCAGATCATCGACGACCGTGGCTTGCCCACCCACGGCCGTGATTTCGACTGCCAGTTGCCCGGGCAGATCATCGCCGGCGCCGACGTAGCCCGCCGAATTGGGAATCGTTGCGTCGGCGTGCACGCGATAGGCGCGCCCCGCTTCGGCGGCGCTGCGCACGCGGGCCAGGAATTCCTCGCGCTTCACGTCGGACCTTCCTTTCCCTCGCTCTCCCACCAATCGCGAAAGCGCTCGCGCGCCGGCGCCGGGAAATCGCGGCTGTCGGTCCAACCCTGCAAGCCGCCGGGAAGTTTTCGCATCCACCGCTGCGACCAGAGGCGCCCCGCGGTGCGCGTCGCCAACCAGGTGCCGAGTCGGTACATGGTCGGGCTGCGCATCATCCGCGCCCACAGGCCATAGGCCCACGACTCGATGCGTCCCAGTTCGCCCGGCTCGTGATGCAATTGCTCGCGCAGCTGGATGAGCATCTCGGGTATGGCGATCTTCACCGGGCAGGCCGCCTGGCAGGCGCCGCACAAGCTCGAGGCATGAGGCAGATGATGATTCGCCACCAGCCCGTCGTAGAGCGGCGTCAACACGGCGCCGATGGGCCCGGAATAGATACCGCCATAGGCATGGCCGCCGATGTTGCGAAAGATCGGGCAGGCATTCAGGCAGGCACCGCAGCGAATGCAAAACAGGCTCTCGCGCAAGGGGCCGCTCAAGATTCGCGTGCGCCCGTTATCCAGGAGTACCAGGTGGAACTCCTCGGGCCCGTCCAGCTCACCGTCACGACGTGCCCCGGTAATCAAGGACGTGTAGACCGACATCTTCTGCCCGGTCGCGCCGCGAGCGAGGATTTTCAAGAAGACGGGCAAGTCTTCCATCCGCGGAATGATTTTCTCAATGCCCACCACCGCCACGTGGACGCGGGGCATGCCGGTCGAAAGGCGGATATTGCCCTCGTTCTCCAAGAGCACGATCGTGCCGGTCTCGGCCACGACGAAGTTCGCGCCGGTAATGCCGGCGTCGGCCGTGGCAAAAGCGTCGCGCAAGCGTTTACGGGCGAAGGCGGCCAGCTTTGTTGCGTCTGGCGGGAGAGTTTCGCCGGCAACGGGGCTGAGAATCTCGGCCACGTGCGTGGCGCGCAAGTGAATCGCCGGGGCCACGATGTGCGAAGGGCGCTGTCCCGCGACTTGAATGATGTACTCGCCGAAATCGGTCTCGATCGGCTCGATGCCGGCCGCTTCGAGCGCCGGATTGAGATTAATCTCTTCGCTGGTCATCGACTTGCTTTTGACGGCCCGCCGCACTCCCGATTTTTGCAAGATGTCGACAACGATCTGGCAGGCAGCGGCGCCATCGGCGGCGAAATGAACTTTTCCGCCGCGGGCTTGCACGCTCGCTTCCAGCGTCTCCAGATGCTTGTCCAACTCGGCCAGGGTGGCGTCCTTGATGGCGCGTGCCTTTTCACGCATCTGTGCCGAGGCAGGATAGGCGGCGAACGCCGCCGCGTTGCGATGCCCCAGCGACGAACCCAACAGCGACAGCGACGATTGCAGGTTCTTGTCGACGAGCGCTTCGGCGCTGGCGGCCAGGAATTCGTGATGCGGGTGGCGTGTGTAATCGGTGGTCGATGTCATGGTGTCTCGAATCTTGATCCTGATCTGCCCTACGGCGCCGCGAAAACGCCGCCCGCCAACATGCGCACCAAAAGCGCCGCCACTGGCAGCACACCCACGACGGCCGCGAAAGCCACGATGCCGCGCGGCGGTGGATCGCGTCGCATCCGCATCACGATCACCATTAGCCCCAGCGATACCAACCCCACCACAAGCGCCGCAAAAAACAGCATCGCCGCCAGCGCCCGGATCGCCGGCACCTCGCCGTTGACCAAAAGCAGAAAAGCCCGCGCCGCCACGAAACCCAATTCGCAGACGAGCGCCGTCATGACCGACAGCATCCAGGCCACGGTGACGAATTCGACCGTCGGGTTCGGATCGCGCGCTACAGGAGGTTCGGATTGAGGCTTCTTGCGCTTCGGCATGAGCGTATTGTCACCGCGGCCGAGACTTTGGCAACCGAGATCGTCACGGTCTCAAGATTCACTCGGCCGCTGCGTCGCGATCGAAAATCGTTCCGTGCGTATCGAGCCCGAGCCACAACATTCCCCCGGCAATGTAAATGCCGGCGACGAAGGCGGGGATCCAAGTCCAACTTCCGGTGATTGCGATCAACTTGCCGACCACGATCGGAAAAACCGTTGCCCCGACGTTGCCCCCCATGTTCATAATGCCGAACACGGTGGGCACGTGTCGGCCCCCCATATCGATCGTGATGGCATAGGCCGCGGGGCCCGCGATCGAGCCGAAGAACGCGGCGCCAGTGAACAGCACAAGGGCCGTACGGGCACTGGTCGCAAAGCCTGCGGCCAAGAAAAAGGCGGCACAAGTAAGCATCGTCACGACCGACAGCCATTTACGACTGACGCGGCGGCTGCCAGTGCGGGCGAGTAGCCAGTCGGACCAGATGCCACCAATCGGCGAGCCCACGGTCACGGCGACGAGCGCAATGCTCGTCAAAATGCCGGCTTCTTCCACGGACGATCCGTATTCCTCTTGCACGTATTTTGGGAACCAACTGAGAAAGAGCGCATAGCCCGCCGCACGAAAGAACTGCTGCGCCGAGATTAGCCACAGCGGCACGCTCGTGAGCAGCACCAGCCAGGGAGTGGGTTCAAGTTCCGACTCAGTCGGCGCGTTCACCTCTTTCTCTGAAGCGCCCGCGCCAATCTTGGCAAGTTCGGCGGGACTTACGCTTGTGTGCTCGGCCGGTCGATTGCGAAACCACCAATAAAAGCCGACGGCCCACAGAATGCCTGGAAATCCGACGAGTACGAACGCGCCGCGCCAGCCGACGTATTCGTGCTTCAGCAGCCACCCGCCCAGCGCCACGGCCGCCGCACCGCCGGCCGACATGAATCCGGTCAAGAGGCCGCTGGCCACGGCGCGCTCGGTGCGCGGAAACCAGTGAGCGAACGACGACGTGCAGGCGGGAAAAATCCCCGCCTGGAACGTGCCGGTCCCCAGGCGCCAGAACATGAGCGAGGGCAGGCCCGACGCTGCGCCGGTGAAGGTGGCGGCGATCGAGCATCCCGCCATGCTCACGGCCAAGGCCGCGCGGCTTCCCCAGCGACCAGCCAACCAGCCGGCGGGAATCTGAAACAACGAATAGCTAAGGAAGAACGCCCCCAGCGCCCAGCCAAAGGCTTCGTCCGACAGCGACAACTCGTCTTGCACGGCCGTGGCGCACAGGCCCAGCAGGGGGCGCGGCCCGTACGCGAGGGCCGCCGCCAGGCAGAACCAGCCGAGCACCAGGTAGCGAACCGGCAGCCGGATTCGGCGCGATGCGCTCGACTCGTTGCTCACCGAACTGTCATGCATCGGATACTTGGACGGGTTTCGTAATTCGAGCTGCGCCGCCACAATCGCTGGTGGTGTCAATCGCAACAAGCCGCCAATTGACTGCGGTTGCGCGCGACTGTCAACAAAGACGCTTCCGTAGTCGCTCCGGCGTACACGTCCGGAAGTGCACGTTGTGCCTGCTATAATGCCGCCGCCGAATCGAGGCACGCCTGATGACCTTACCAGCCCGAAACGCCAGCGAAAGATAGCTTCGTCGCGCAGAAGAACCCTCGCTAGCGCTTCGGGCTAATGTTGGAGAGTCTCCGAGCAATTCGAACCAAAACGCTTCGACGAAGAACGCATGAAAATCACCGCCATCGAAACGCACGTTTGCAACGCCCGCATGCGGAACTGGATCTTCGTCAAGGTCCTGACCGATCAGCCGGGACTGTGGGGGTGGGGCGAGGCCACGCTCGAGTGGCACACCCGCGCCGTGGTCGGCGCCATCGAGGATCTGGCGCCGCTCTTGATCGGCGAAGATCCGACGCGCGTCGAGCATCTCTGGCAAATGATGTTTCGCCAGCACTTCTGGCACGGCAACGGCGTCGTGCGCGGCACGGCCATCAGCGGCATCGACATCGCGCTGTGGGACATCGTGGGCAAGCTGCACGGCGTCCCCTGCCACAAACTTTGGGGCGGTCCCGTGCGCGATTACATTCGCACGTATTGCCACCTGGGCGGCGGGCGGATGGAAGATATGTACGAATCCGCGCCGGGCGACGCGCCGCGCTTCGCCGAGTTGGCGGCCCGCGCCGTGGACGAAGGCTTTACGGCCATGAAAACCATGGCCGTGCCCGAGACCGGGCCGCTCGAAGGGCTACGCCCGATCCGCTATGCCGAGGCGTGCGTTCGCGCGATGCGTGACGCGGTCGGCGACGGCATCGATCTGATGGTCGACTGCCACGCGCGCCCGTCGCCGCGCATGGGGTTGCTGTTTGCGAAAGCGCTCGAGCCGTACGAACTTTACTGGCTGGAAGAACCGTGCTGGCCCGAGGCGCCGGCCGCGATGGCCGACATTCAGCACGCCGTGCGCACGCCGATCGCGACGGGCGAACGACTGATCGGCATTCACGCGTTTCGCGAGTTCTTCGAGCGCCGCGCGTTCAGCGTGGCTCAGCCCGACATCACGCATACCGGCGGACTGTCCGAGGCACGGCGGATCGCGGCGCTGGCCGAGGCGTACCGGGTGGCACTTGCCCCGCACAATCCGCAAGGGCCGGTCAGCACGGCGGCGTCGCTGGAATTCGGTTTCGCCACGCCCAGCTACATCATCTGCGAATCGGTCCACCTCGACGTTCCCTGGCGGCAAGAGATTGTCACCGAGGGCTTCACGGTCGAGCGTGCCGGCCGCATCGTCCGCTCCAGCACCAAGCCCGGTTTGGGCATCGAAATCAACGAAGCCGCGATCCGCAAGCATCCGTTCGAGCAAGAGCTACCGCAACGCACGTTCTACGCCGACGGCAGCGTGGGGGATTGGTAAACTGTATAGTCGTAAGTTGCTCGTACAGCCTGGAGGAAGTCGATGCGCGACCTCTTGATTGAGTCACTTGAATCGGCGATGGTTTCGCTTCAGAAGCAAGCCCAACTTGTTGAGCTTGTAAATGTCGACGAGTCAACATTTCGGTCCTTCGTAATGGCGGAGATACAACAACGATGCGCGAGAGCTCGACTCCAAACGGAATGGGAACGGATCGACCTACTTATCAACGTCGACAACGACTTCGCCGCTGTGGAGTTCAAGTTCTACGTTCATAGACGGCACTTCGACTTGACCGGAGAGTTCGTCCGATGGAAGGGCTGCGCCGGGCCGAAAAATACGCGCGAGTTTGAAACCTGCCTTTCGAAACTTCGTAGGCTGCACTGGCCAGAAATCGGCAATCGGTTTCTCGTGCTCGTCTATGAGAACGATAACACTGTTGATCGTAAGTTCCGGTTCCACGATGCCTACGACGACTTGACAGAATACGAGGTGCATGGGGATCAATTGTTTGTAATTCGGAGCCCTCTCAGAGACGTCACCTGTAAGTTACTCAAGGTAGGGCAACTGGACTCGACCAAGCTTGTGGATGGCGTCGTGCTATCGTGATCGACGGCCTGGGCCGTCGAAACGTAGCGAAGGCAACGGTACCACTTCTCACGGAATTATCGCTGGAAGATTGGTAGACGCAGCTTCGTACGATTGATCGTTCGACACACGCACACGGAGGTGCCTCATGCCTGATAGCGACAACGACCGCCATGTCGCTTTGCTGCCGGGTGCCATACACCTCGCGTTCTTTGTGCGCTATGCCATGCTGGTGCCGGCGGCGCTTTTGCTGCTGGCCTTGCTCGGATGGCAGTTTCGCACCAATACGATCCTCGGGAACATGTTCCTGGTCGATGGCCGGCACCAGATGTTCCACTTGACGTGGCTCGCGCTTGTGGCCGTGGCGCTATCGATGGTCGAGGCACGGGTCACGCTTTTGAACGCCAAGGATCGCTTTCGCGATTGTCCGAACTGGGATTTCGACGGCCCTTCGTTCACGTTCGCCTGGAGCGTGTTGTGGATCGTGATCTGGCTCGCGATCGGCCTGACGGTGCCGTTGGTCTGTGCCTGGGCGACGCCGTATGGCAACACGGGCAGCGCGCCAACGGCGGCGCAAATGGTCGAGCATGCCGGGCTGCCGATGCTGGCCGGCATCGGCGCCGCGATCGCCCTGCTGATCGTGGCCAGCGGGACGGCACGCTTCGCGATCGGCCACCAGTTGACCGCCGCCGAGCTACTGCCCAGCGACGCCTTGTTCCGCCGGCTGGCGGGCACGCGTTTGGTCGCATCGATCGATGCCCTGGCCGCGTACCTGCTGCAGTCGGCGGCCGGCTACAGCGAGCGGGTCACCGGCGAAGGCGTGTCGCCCGACGATCCGCCGATCTATCGCATGCGTCCCGGCCACGCACAGTTGTTCTTGACACTCTTTCTGGCGCTGTTGGGCTACGCGGCCGTCTACTTCGTGGTGAAGCCAACCGACGTCTCGGTGCCGGTGCTGTTCTACGTGATCATGATCCTGATCATCGCCGGAGTGCTGTTGACCGCGGCCTCATTCTGGTTGGATCTATACCGGCTGCCGGTGCCGATCGTACTGTTGACCGCCGGCGTGCTCTTGAGCCTGGCGTCGCGGAACGATCATTACTTCAAAATGCAGCGTCGTGGGGCCACCTCACCCGACCCGCCGACGTTTTACGAAGTCGTCCGCCAATGGCAGCCCGGCGATGATGCGACGAATCTGCTGGCCCTGCCGCGCGGCAAAGACGGCAAGCGCACGCTGGTCGTGGTGGCCGCGGCGGGCGGCGGTATTCAAGCCACGGCCTGGACCGCCAAGGTGCTGACCGAATTGCACCGCCGCTTTGGCGTTGCTTTCACACGCAGTGTCCGGCTCACGAGCGGAGTCTCCGGTGGCAGCGTGGGTTTGATGTACTACCTGGATCGGTACGCGGAACTCACCGGTGCGAAGTCTCCCGAGGAAACCAACGCCGCGATCGCGGCGATCAACGACAATGCACGCGCTTCGAGCCTCGAAGCCACGGCCTGGGGCGTGGCGTTCTACGACCTGGTGCCCACGATATTGCCGGTGCGGCGCGTGTGGCCGGGCCTGTTGCGCGATCGCGGCACGGTGCTCGAGGATCTGTGGTCGGCGCGCCTCGCGCATCATGACTCGTCAACCTACACGGTGCGGCGCATGCTGCACGATATCGAAAAGTCGGCCGCACCGATTCCTATTTTCAACAGCACCAACGGCAGCACCGGCGCGCGGTTTCTTTGGTCGCCCATCCGGCTGATCGAACGCGACAGCGGTCGGGTGTGCGATCCCGAGGAGTTGGTCCAGGCCTATCCCAACTGGGACTTGAGCGTGGTGGCAGCCGCCCGGCTTTCGGCCACGTTCTCCTACGTCTCGCCGATTTGCCGGCCCGTCTTCGACGACGAACCGTATCCCCGCGTCCCCTTCGCCGACGGGGGCTACGCCGAGAACGAAGGCATCTTGACCGTGATCCAGACGTTGACGCAGTTATTGTCGCATTATCAAACCGACGAGACGTCGAACGAGTCGCCGCCGTTCGACCGGATTCTGATCGTGCGGATTCTGCCGTTCGCCGGCGCGCAGCCACAGCCGCGCACCACCTACGACGGGCAGGACGAAGCGCTCGAAGACCAGGTTTCCAGCTCGGCCTGGCGGCGGGCGCTGACGGGCCCCTTGGAACTGCTCACGCAAGTACGCGAATCCTCGCAGTCCGAGCGCGGCGAATGGGAAGCCGCGCAGATGCAGGCCATGCTCATCGCCGAAGTGCGCCGCTGGGCCGACCGCGCCGGCCGGCGCGAGGCCGCGCGGGCCAATGCCGACGCGAATGCGGCTGCCCCTGGAAACGCCCAGGCAGCGGACGGCGAGCCGCCCACGATGCGCCGCGTGTTGGAGCCTTTCGCCGTCACGCACAACCTGGTGCGGCGGCAAAAGACGGGCGAGGTGACGCCACTCGGTAGCGTACCGGAAGCTCCGACGGCCGCCGAGCAAGCCCATCCGCTGCGCGAACAGCGCCGCCGTCGGGATCAGCCCCCCTTGCAGATCGCGGCCGTCAAGTTCGCCTTCACACTGCCTGGCCATGCGGGCGTCAGCCACGCTGCCAGAATGATCTTCAAGCCCACGAGCGACGAATGGGACGATTATTTCACGCCCCTGTCGTGGAAAATGAATCAGCGCCAGAAAGACGCGATCGACGCCGCCTGGTCCCAGATATCCGACGGCAACCTGGGGGCGCTCTCACCGCTCGAAGAACCACTCTTCTTCGCCCCCGGCGACGAAGAACCGTCGCTGACGATCGAGGACATCTTCGAGCAGGTGCGATGAGATGGGCACGAGTCGTTGAAAAAAACGCACAACCCTTTCCGAATCGGTTACGCGTGCGGCCAGGGAACCTTGCCCTTGGTATTCAGGCACTCGTCAGGGATGCGTAGATCATCGAGCACGCGGCCACCAATGATCGTTTCGTCGACGATGCGCGGCACATCCTCGGCGCGCACGCGGCCGTACCAAATCTGTTGCGGGTAGATCACGACGGTCGGCCCATACTCGCACTGGTCGAGGCAGCCGGCCCGATTCGCTCGCACCGGCGCTTCCAGCTTTCGCCCTTTCAGTTCGGCCGCAAAAAGGTTGCGCAGCGCCTCGCTGGCATCCGGATCGCAGCAGCCGCGCGGGTGGCCGGGCTCGCGGGTGTTGCAGCACACAAACACGTGACAGGCAAACGGAGGCATCGGGATAGCGTTCCTTATATCGGGCCAGGGGTCCTTGCCTGCTTCTCGGGAGGCACGCCGACTGCCCCCCATCGGTTCGCAGGATCAGTTGGGCTTCACCGCGGCACTCTGCTGTTTTTTCAGCTCAATGGCATTTTTCAAATTCTCTTTCGCCCCGTTGAAATCGGGGTCCAACTCGACCAGTCGCTGAAAGCTTTGGATCGCGCGGTCGGCATCTCCCAACTGCCCGAATGCCACGCCTCGATTGCTCAGCGCGTCGAGGTAGTCCTCCTTGATTTCCAGCGCTTTGTCGTACTGGTCGATCGCAGTGCGATAGTCGCCTAGATTGAATAGTGCGTTGCCCCACACATAATGTATCTCGTGCGAATCGGGGTTGAGTTGCGCCGCGATGTGCAAGTGGGAGAGGGCTTCCTGGTTTCTTCCCAAGTTCACCAGTGCCAGGCCAAGCCCGTGTTGGGCACTAGCGGAACGAGGGCTGTAGTCAACGGCGCGCTGAAAACACTTACGAGCGTCTTCCCAGCGCTTCTCCGTGACCAGGAGCGATCCCATTCCGGCGAGCGCGTACACATTATTCGGCTGTCGGTCGAGCACGATCGAGAGATTCTTTTCGGCCTCGTCGATGCGGTGCTGCTCGGCCAGGGCTTCGGCCAGCGAGACGCGTGCCGACAGCAATCTCGGTTCCAGTTGGATTGCCTCCTCGAAATGCGCGATGGCCTCTTCGAGCTGCCCCGGCTCGAATCCGTCGCGTTTACCCTTGTCGAGGATCACGCAGCCGTAGTTGGAATGCGTATACGCGCTCTTCGGGGCGACCTCAAGGCCACGGCGCAACAAATCCGTGGCTTCGTCGCCGCGGTGGGCGCGGAGGAAATGCGCCCCGAGGTTCGAATATGCCACCCACGCCGTCGGGTTCTTTTTGATGACGTCGTTGTACAAGGTCTCAAGGTCGTAGTACGTGAAGCACTGCCGAAAAGAAATCGTGGACAGCACGAGCAAAACCACTCCCAGGATCGATCGCCAGGCCAATTGCAGCGCATGGGGAGAAACCGCGGCCCGGCCGGTGGTCTGAGCGCGTGTGCCGGCCAGCGACGTCAATCGCGCGTCCAGAAGCGCGCAGCCTGCCGCGGCCAGCGCGAACAGCGCCAGCGTCGCGTGATATTGAAAGTGGTCCGCGACGAAGGAGAAGCGGAACGGATAGACGTTGAAAAAGCCGATGGCCGGCACGAGCACGCCGCCAAAAATAAGTGCCGCCGCCAGCGGTCCCCGGCCGGTGCGCTTCCGCGCCAGCCATAACACCACGACCAGGGCCATGGCCGCCGCCGGAAACAGATATTGCCACCACACATGGCCGTCGATATCCCAACGCCGATAAAAGAATATGATCGGGTGCGGCCAGGCCAACTTCGTCGCATAGAACCAAACGGCCCTCCCCGCGATCAGCAGCCGTTCGGCGCGCGTGAAGGACCAATCGTCTCCCTCGGCGCCGACGTGAATGCGCTCGAGCCAGGCCGTCACCATGCCCAGGCCGGCTCCCGCCATGAGAAACGGCACGAGAGGCAATATCTCGCGCCAACCAATGCGCCCGCGGCGCCACCAGTAGATCACCAGCAGCGCGGCCGGCATCGAGGCCACGACCGTCTTGCTCAATAGCGCGCCTGCGAAGAGCACAAGCGCCAGCCCGTAATACAGCCAGCGCCAGCGACCGGATGGCGTGCTGGTCGTCGCCTCATCGACGGGCGCAAATCGCAGATAACATAGCATCGAGGCGAGCACGAGCACTTCGGAGAGGACGTTTTTTCGCTCCGTGATCCAGGCCACCGATTCGACGACCACCGGATGAACGGCAAACAAGGCCGCCGCTAGCCAGGCCCAGGGAACGCCCAGCCGTAGCAACACCCGCCAGGCGAGCAGCACGCCCACCGCGTGCAGCAGCATGTTGTCGACGTGGTAGCCCAACGGATTGAGCTTCCACGCCTGATATTCGAGCCAGAACGTCGTATGCACGAGCGGATAATACTGCGGCAGCGAGAACGGCTCGAACCACGTCGCATACAGGCCCTCCGGCGTCCGCAGATTCAGATTCTTCGTGACGTAGGAATCGTCATCCCAGATGTACTGGTTGCGCAGGGTGGGTGCGAACGTCGCCAGCACCATCGCCACCAAGACCAGGCCCGCCAGCGGCGTGCGAAGCAGTATGCGCCAAGGGTAACGGGCCACGATGTTTTTTTTCTTCGCCGGCTCCCGCGCGCGAGGGACCGCATCGGCCGAGGATCGCTTGCGTTTAGGATCGGTTTTCATCCGTGTCACGCGCTTCCGCGATCTTGGCTGTCGACGCGCGGCTACCGTTGGTTACTGCATGAGTCGATCCCGCGCTGGCGCCGGCAAGCGCTTCGCCCAAGAATCGCCCCGTTTGATTATCCAGGATGTCGGCGATCTCTTCCGGCGTTCCGGTGGCCAGCACGTATCCGCCGGCCTCGCCCCCTTCGGGCCCGAGGTCGATGATCCAATCGGCGCATTTGATCACGTCCATCTGGTGCTCGATCACCACGACCGTGTTACCAAGGTCGACCAGCCGGCCCAGCACCGAAAGCAGGCGGCGGATATCGTCGAAGTGCAGTCCCGTGGTCGGCTCGTCGAGGACGTACAAGGTCTTGCCGGTGTCACTGCGCGATAGTTCGGTGGCCAGTTTGATGCGTTGCGCTTCGCCGCCGGAAAGCGTCGTCGACGATTGCCCCAGCGGCAGATACCCCAATCCTACATCGTGCAGGCAAGCCAGCACGCGGTGAATCGTGGGGAAGTTCTCGAAAAATGCCAGCGCCTCGTCGATGCTCATCGCCAACGTGTCGGCGATCGAGCGGCCGCGATAGTGCACTTCGAGCGTCTGCCGATTCAGCCGCGCGCCGTGGCACTCAGGGCACGGCACATACAGGTCGGGCAGAAAGTTCATCTCGATCTTCTGCTGCCCCTGTCCCTGGCACGTTTCGCAACGCCCCCCTTTGACGTTGAAGCTGAAGCGGCTGGCTTTGTAGCCGCGCAACTGGGCGTCGCGCGTGCCGGCAAAGACCTTGCGTATTTCGTCGAAGATGCCCGTGTACGTGGCCGGGTTGCTGCGCGGCGTGCGGCCGATCGGCGATTGATCGATCTCGACCAGCTTGTCGATCGCGCTCACGCCCGTCAGGCTGCGATACGGTCCCGGCTTGGGGCCGGTGCCTGTCAGGCGGCGGGTGATGCCGCGTACCAGTGTCTCGTTCACGAGCGAGCTCTTGCCCGATCCACTCACGCCCGTGACGCACACCAACACCGACAAAGGGAACGAAACACTGACGTCTTTGAGGTTATTGGTCGTCACACCTTCGAGCGTGATCGCCCGCCGCAGGTTGGCAGGTCGTCGCACGGTGACGCCGATCGTAGCGGCGCCCGACAAAAACTGCCCCGTGATCGATGCGGGAGACTTGGCCACCTGAGCCGGCGTCCCCTGGGCCACGAGTTGACCGCCGGCCACGCCCGCCCCCGGCCCGAGGTCAATCAAATAATCGGCGGCGCGCATGATCGCTTCGTCATGCTCGACGACCAGGACGCTGTTCCCCTGCTGTTCCAGGTCGCGGAGGGCGCGGATCAAACGCTCGTTGTCGCGCGGGTGCAAGCCGATCGACGGTTCGTCCAGCACGTAGCACACTCCGACCAGGCCCGAGCCGATGCTGCTGGCCAGGCGGATACGCTGCAATTCGCCACCGCTAAGCGAATCAGCGGTGCGGTCGAGCGTCAGGTAAGCCAGCCCGACATTGGCCAGAAAATCCAGCCGAGTGCGAATCTGCGTGGTAATCGGCGCCGCGATCTCGGCCTGCACGTCGGTAAAGACGAGAGCGGCGAAGTATTCCTTCGCCCGTTCGACCGTCAGCGCCGTCACTTCGTGAATGGCGCGGCCGTCGATCGTCACGCTGCGCGCTTCGGGTCGTAACCGCGACCCGTGACAGGCCGGGCAGGTGACCACGCCGCGGAATTTCTCCCAGCGCTGCAGGGCGGCGGGCGTCGTGGCGCCGGCGAACTCGCGTTCGAGCATGCCCAGGATGCCCGGAAACTCGCTCCCTTCGCCGCACAGCAAGGCGTCGAATACTTGCGGTTTGAGCGCCTCGAGCGGCGTGTTCCAGCGGAATTCGTGGGTCGCCGCAAAGGGCGCCATCTCGCGCCGGTGTTTTGCCGACACCGCGGCCGGCGCGCCGCGCCACGGCACGACCGCGCCGCCGGCCAGCGACAATGTACGATCCGGCACCACCAGGTCGGGATCAAACGCCACGCGCGAGCCGAGCCCGTCGCAGGTGCGACACGCGCCATAGGGACTGTTGAAGCTGAAGGTGCGCGGCTCCAGCTCTTCGTAGCTCAGGCCGCAGGTCGGGCAGGCGTGTTGCGTGCTGAAGAGCAAATCCTGCCAGGTGCCGGTCTTCGAATCGGATCCTGGCGCGAGCGTGGCCGCCACGACCAGGCCGGGCCCATGCCGCAGCGCCAGTTGCACGCTCTCGGTCGCCCGGGTGTGGACTCCCGCGCGAATGATCAGCCGATCGACCACGGCTTCGATGGTGTGCTGCCTCCCCTTGGTGAGCGTCGGCACGGCGTCGAGCTCATAGACGACGCCGTCGACCCGAGCCCGCACGAAGCCCGCCTTGCGAATAGCGTCGAACACCTCTTGATGCTGTCCCTTCCGCCCGCGCACGAGCGGGGCGAGCAGCAGCACTTTCGTGCCCTCGGCCAGGGCCGCAAGGGCGTCGACGATCTGGGTTGGCGATTGCTGGCGAATCTCGGCCCCGCAGCGAAAGCAATGCGGCAATCCGGTCCGGGCGAAGAGCAAGCGCAGGTAATCGTAGATTTCGGTGACCGTGGCGACCGTGCTTCGTGGGTTTTGCGCGCCGGCCTGCTGATCGATGGAAATCGTCGGCTGCAGCCCGTCGATCGAGTCGACATCCGGCCGTTCGAGCTGGTGCAGAAACTGGCGGGCGTAAACCGACAGGCTTTCGATATATTGCCGCTGCCCTTCGGCAAAGATCGTGTCGAAGGCCAGCGAACTTTTTCCCGACCCGCTGGGTCCGGTAATGACAACCAGCCGGTCGCGGGGAATATCGAGGTCGAGGTTGCGGAGATTGTGGACGCGAACGCCGCGCAGACGGATGAAATCCTCGCGGGTCGAACGGCCATTGCCGGCTTTCGAGGCGGCGTGACTCATGCGGCTCCCAGGCAGCTACGCTGCGTAGACCCCAAACTTTCGAGGCTAACAGAGCCATCGGAAAGTGACAACCGGCGGCCAGGCCGGTACGCGTGGTACATTGGTAACGTAAAGCCATCGCCGCCGCAGGACTTGCGCAGTTTGCCGGGGGCGAACCATGTGCAGGGCGGGACTTGTCGGCGTCATGAAGCGGGGCTATTATCAGCTACTTTTCGGGGGATTGAGATGCGGCACGTCATATCGGCCCTGGTGCAAAACGTGCCGGGCGTGTTGGCGCATATCTCGGGCATGCTCGCCTCGCGCGGCTACAACATCGACAGCCTGGCCGTCGGCGAAACCGAGGATCCGCACCTGTCGCGGATGACCTTTGTCATCATGGGCGACGACAGCGTGCTGGAGCAGGTCCGCAAGCAGCTCTCGAAGATCGTTACGGTCGTCCGCGTCGATGACATCAGCTCGCAGAATTTTGTCGAGCGCGACCTGATGCTCATCAAGGTCAAGGCCGCCGATGGCGCCCGCCGCAATGAAGTCCACCAGTTGGCCGAAATCTTCCGCGGACGCGTGGTCGACGTGGCCGCCGAAGCCGTGATCGTGGAAATCTCGGGGCAAGAGCGCAAGGTCGAAGCGTTCATCGACTTGATGCGCCCCTTCGGCATCTGCGAACTGGTGCGGACCGGACGGATCGCCATGGTCCGCGGATCAAAGGAGAGCACGGTCGATCGCCGGTCCCCCACGGGCCGGACGTTCGAAGCCACGCCGTCGGACTTCGCGTAACCTGGGAAGAATCCCAAAGGAACCAGCGCACGTAAAAACCCCTCTCCCCTCAGGGGAGAGGGAAGGGTGAGGGGTAAAGCCGTCATCAAGAACCGAGTTCACTCGATCGCAACCCGTTACCCTCCCCTGGCCCCTCCCTGACAGGGAGGGGAATGGACTCCGCAGGGACGTCTAACTCAACAAATCCCCAAGAACATAACTAGCTGGATACACAAACCGAGGAACACGCCATGCCCGCCAAGATCTATTACGACAAAGACGCCGACCTGGCACTGCTGAAAGGAAAGACGATCGCCATCCTGGGCTACGGCTCGCAAGGCCACGCACACGCCCTGAACCTGCGCGACAGCGGTTGCAACGTGATCGTCGGCCAGCGGCCGGGTAGCGCGAATTACGACCTGGCGGTGAAGGATGGTTTCAAGCCCGTCTCGGCCGAAGAAGCGACCGAAAAGGGTGACATGATCAACATCCTGCTGCCCGACGAGGTGCAGGGGGACGTCTACAAGCAGAGCATCAAGCCGCACCTGAAGCCGGGCAACATCCTGATGTGCTCGCACGGCTTCAACGTTCATTTCGGCCAGGTCGAGGCTCCCAAGGGCGTCGATACCCTGCTGGTCGCGCCGAAGGGGCCCGGCCACCTGGTGCGCAGCGAATTCGAGGCCGGCGGCGGCGTCCCCTGCCTCATCGCCTTGAGCGAGGGGGCCAGCGACGAGACACGCAAGCTCGGTCTCGCCTATGCCAAGGGCATCGGCGGCACGCGCGGCGGCGTGATCGAAACCACGTTTGCCGAGGAAACCGAGACAGATCTCTTCGGCGAGCAGGTCGTCCTCTGCGGCGGCGTCAGCGCCCTGGTCAAGGCAGGCTTTGAAACCCTTGTCGAAGCCGGCTACCAGCCCGAGATGGCCTACTTCGAATGTATGCACGAGTTGAAGCTGATCGTCGACCTGTTCTACCAGGGCGGCTTGAACTACATGCGCTACAGCATCTCGAACACCGCCGAGTATGGCGATTACACCCGCGGACCACGGATCGTGACCGACGCGACCCGGGCCGAGATGAAGAAGATTCTGCACGAGATCCAATCGGGCCAGTTCGCCCGCGAGTGGATCCTGGAAAACAAGGCCAACGCCCCGGCGTTCAAGGCCACGCGTCGCCGCGAGCGCAGCCACCCGATCGAAGTCGTCGGCCGCCAACTGCGCCGCCTGATGAGCTGGATCAAGTCGAAGGAAGTTTAGTCTGACGTCGAAAGGTCGTTATTTGTAGCCGGGGTCTGCGACTCGGGGCTTTGCTTCGAGCGAAATCCCGGCCTCTCGGAGGCCGGCTACCGACAAAAGACTCGACCTTGCCAAACTGGCGGCGGCGGTGACAATGGGGCTGCGGCTTTTAGCTCCCCGGTGCCCTCAGAGCGAACGGCTATGCCCCAAGTCCCGGTCCCGACTCAAGTCCCCACCACGGCCACGACCGACATCACCACCCGCGAGGTGATCAACGAGCTCAAGCCCGGCGATCGCATCGAGGTATCGCACCAGGTCAAAGTGGGACAAAAGACGTGGAAGACGAAAACCGTGGGCACGGTGGTCCGTTTCGAGCGGCGCCGGCACGGCCTGCACTTTCGCCGCAACCCGGACGATAAGGCCTTTAGCGACCTGGTCGTGCTGAAACTGGCCGACGGCTCGCTGACCACCATCACGATGGACGAGTATTCGCAGCTGCGTCGGCTGGGCTAATCGCCCCTTACGGCCTTCGAAACGCACGGGTGCCGACCAGCAAGGGCGTCGCGTCCGGCTCGTTGCTCCTCCGCCCCGCGGTCCGACTGAGTTGACCGCCGGTCGCCGTCCGCCGACGATTACTTCATGGACCCGCACGTCGATCAGACTTCGCGCCCCACGACTCCCTTATTTGGCGAGCATCCGCGCTCGTTCGAAACGAACCGGTTCGTCTATCCGGTCGTCAGTCGGCGCTCGGGCGGGGTTTCGATCGGCGTGAATCTGAACCCGGACAAAGTCTGCAACTTCGACTGCATCTACTGCCAGGTCGATCGGGTCAGCACCAGCGAAACGCGCTTCGTCGGCACCGAGCAGTTGCTGGCCGAGTTGGATCACATGCTGCGGCTCGTCACGTCGGGCGAGTTGTTCACGCATCCGCGCTTCCGCGATACGCCCGCCGCTTTGCGCCGATTGAATGACATCGCCTTCAGCGGCGATGGCGAGCCCACGACCTACCGCGATTTCGACGAGATCGTCTCGGCCTGCGCCGCGGTGAAGCGCCGGCACGGGCTCGACCAGGTGAAGATGGTGCTGATCACCAACGCCAGCATGTTTCATCGTCCGGCCGTCGAGCGCGGGCTGGCGATCCTCGACCAGAACCAGGGCGAGATTTGGGCCAAGCTCGAGGCCGGCACCGACGCGTATTATCACCTGGTCGAGCGGACGACGATCCCCTTCCGCCGTATTCTGGATAACATCGCGGCGGCGGCCCGAGTCAGGCCGCTGGTAATCCAGTCGCTGTTCATGCGGATTGACAATGTGCCGCCCGGCGACGTGGAGCTGAACGCGTTTTGCGATCGGCTGAACGAGATTACGGCGGCCGGCGGCCAATTGTCTCTAGTGCAGATTTATACCGTCGCCCGACGGCCGGCGGAATCGAATGTCACACCATTAACGAACGCCGAGGTCGACGCGATCGTGGAGCTCGTGCGCAATCGAACCGGCCTGTCGGCGGAAGGCTTCTACGGCTCTCCGACGAGCGTGCATTATAGCTAGCCGAGGCAAAACAATACTGGGCGGGGTTTCGCTTATGGGTCTGTTTAAAAAGCCATTTCGATCGAAGGCCAACGAACTATTGATTCCGCCGGCAGCGATCAACGATGCGAATTCGAGGGAACTCATCCGCGTCTGGGCTGCTGGCGGCCAACAACATGTTTCGCTTGCCGCGGACGCCTGGGAAGATCCCGCCGTCTGGGGAATCGTACTGGCCGATCTGGCGCGCCACGCGGCGGAGGCATATCGTCAGACGAAAGGACTCGATCCAGAGAAGACTGCCGCGCGGATCAAGGCACTCCTCGACGCGGAATGGTCCAAACCTACCGACGAACCGACGGGAAACATCATCAACGAATGACGGGCGCTCAATCAACCGCTGCGTCGTCGTTGCTTTGGATGTCCTGTAATCTCCAACCTTAGGGGCTTGGTGGGACCACATTCCCTATTTGGCGACGCCGAATAAGCATGTTCTTTGCGGCCGGTGCCAGATAAACCACCGCCGACGCATCCCCGTAACTCAGCGGTCCGCCGCCTTCGTCAGCTCGAACGTATCGAACAAGAGTCCGTCGATGTCATAGGCCTTGAAGACGATCGTTCGGTCGCTGATCGCGGCGTAGCAGTAGTGATACGCCTTCTGGAAGTGCAAGCTGAACCAGGTACGCTGCGGCGCGGCCTGTTCGAGCGATCCGCCGCCGCCGCCGCTGGTAAGATAGCGCACTCCCTTCTGCTGGTTGATCGCCATCTCGAAGATCGGCCAGGTGCGCTCGTACAAGTGGATGTGGCCGTTGAAGGCAATGTCGACGCCGTACTTCTCGTACAGCGGCACCAACTGCCGGGCGTTGCGATCGCCGTAGCCGAACTTCGTCCCTTCGGCTCCCTTGTTGTGGTCGCCGTAGTCGTTCTCGTCCGAGCTGAAACACGGATGGTGATGGCAGGTGAATTTCCACGTCGCCTTCGAGGCCGCTAGTTCCTTTTCCAACCACTCGTACTGCGGCGATTTCGGACCGAGCGGCTTATTGCTATCGATCATGAAAAACTGCGCATTGCCGTAGCGGAACGTGTAATAATACTCCGGCTTCGGCAGCGAGAAGTAATCGTAGTACCAGTGCGAGTCCTTCTCGTGATTGCCGATCACGGGAAACATCGGCACCTGCGCGAGCAGGTTCGAGCAGGGCTCGAACAGGTCTTTCAACCATTGGTTCTTGGCAAAACCGTCGTCCACGACGTCGCCGCAGTGCATGAGAAAGTTCGGCCGCTTCGAGAAGGCCCCCTCGGCGCACTTACGCGTCACCTCGGGATTGCGCTGCGTGTCGCCGATCACGGCAAACGCCCACGGCACCGCATCGCCGGTATCGGTTTGAAACGAGTATTGTTGGCCGCGCAGCTCCTGCCCTTTTTCGTCAGTGCAGGTCACGCGATAAAAATACCGGGTGCCGGGCTTGAGCCCCGTGAGCGTCACCTCGCTGATCAGCTGCGCGGCCGGCGTTTCGGCGTGTTGCTCCAGGGGGCGCAGCTCGGCGTAATCAACCCGCATCCTGGCCGGGCGCGACGTTTCGCACATCACGGTGATTGAATCCGCCGTGGCGAATTGCAGATATGGCTTCACGAGGAACATCAAATCCGTCTCGGGCGTGGGGGCCCAGGCGATGAGGTTTTCGTTCTTCTTGGCGACCGCTTGAATTTCATCGGCCGACAGGGCGCGGGCGTAGCACTTCAGCTCGTACAGCCCCCCTTCGAAAAGCTCGCCGGGCCGGCCCGCCGCTGCACCGATCAGGAAGCTACCGTTTTCCGGGTAGCGAATATCGCCCGACTGCGCGCTCGATTCGGCTTCCAATTCGCCATTGACGAAGAGCCGCATCCGCTCTCCGTCGTAGGTAGCGGCCACGTAGTACCAGCGCTCCTTGGCCAACGGCGTCCGCGCGACGAGATGCGTGGCGCCGGGGTTTGCGCCGGGCGTTTTGCCGGCGGCGAGCGAAAAGACGAACGATTCGCGGTTAAAGCCGAGCGCCCATCCGTCGCGATTGTTACGCGACTTGCTTTGAAAACCAACCAGGGCGCCGCGCTCCGGCAAATCGTCCAAGCGGACCCATGCCGTGACCGTCATAGCGCGCTCAGGCAGCAGCTTCTTTGCATCGGCCAGGTTGCCGGCCAGGCTGAGATGTTCATCGCCATGAAACGCGAGCGCCTCGGTTGGGCCAAAGTTGCGGAACAGCGGCGAGCCGATTACCTGCGCCGTCGCCTGGTGCGTCAGATCCTGCCAGGCGCCGTTTTGAATCTCGTGCGTCCCGGCCGCAAAGTGAAACAGGATATCCTTCTCGACATGGTCGGGATGAGCCACAGCCGTGCGCGAGACAGCGACCATGAGTAGAAGCACGGAAAAGAACGCGGCAGCGTGCCGAATCATAGCGGTGATCCTTTGAGGGCGAGGCAAAGGTGGGCGAGCAGGGGCGGAAACATGTTCGGGCGCGACCTTCACCTGGCCCGTACGTGTCCCCGATGATAACCAGAGTCGCCCGTCCGCTACAAATCCCCGACCAGGCGTCCCATGTATTCCGCGTAACGCGGGTCAGGGGTCTGACACCTGGTGGGCAACTTCTTCAAGGACTCGACAAGCATGGCCGGCAGCTCACCCACGGCCCCCAGGGCATTCAACGCCGCCATCGCCGCGAACAGCTTGTTCTCCTCGCAATTCGCTAACGAGGCCAACAGGGCTAATGCACGATCACGATCCGCCGGTTCGCCGTAGCGTGCCAGGGCCTCGGCCGCGACGATGCGCACGTAAGGCGAAGCATCGACGAGCGCCGCGACGAGCGCCTTCTGCCCCGGCGCAATTGCCGGCCGCCCCCGTACCAAAAAGCCGATGGCACCCCAATAGCGCACGGCGCTATCGGCGTCCTGCATGTATTCCATCAGCCCCCTGAGCGCGTCCGCGTCACTGCGCGATGCCAATTCTGCCGCCTGCATGATGCGCTCGAGTGGGTATTTCGCATCGTCGTGCCCCATGTCGTAAGGCGTCGTGCCGGAGGCGCGTGCGTGGATCTCCCCCTCGGGCAGAAAGCCCACGTCGCGAATCTTTCGTGCCAACTCGCGTTGGGCATCGCGCAGTTTCAGCAATGTTTCCTGATGCTCGGGCAGCCCGGCCAGATTATCGATCTCGTCGGGATCCTTCGTCAGGTCGTACAGCTCTTCCGCGGGTTTTGGCTTCCAAAACGTTTCCTGAGCGGGGGTCAGCTTCCCTTCTTCGTGCAGTCGTTGCCAGATTTGCGTCGTGGGGGTCTGGAACATGTAACTCACGTGCTGCCCGGGCAGCTTGTGCGGCATGTAGTTGCGCACGTACACGAAGCGGCCGTCGGTGGCACTGCGCACCATGTCATAGCGTTCGTCCATGCGGCCGCGAAAACCGAATACGAACGGCTGGGGCGGCGCGGCATGGGCCCCTAGAAAGGCATGCCCTTGCATCCACGCGGGCGGCTCGATGCCCGCCAGGCTGAGCACTGTGGGCGCAAAATCGACGAAGCTCACCAAGCGCTCGCTCGCGCCGCCGGGCTGGTAGTCGGGTGGACGCAGTCGGCGAAACGCCTCGGGTATGTACACGACCAGCGGCATCTGCAAACCGGAGTTGCATGCCGAGCGCTTGGACCGCGGCATGCCGGAGCCATGGTCGGCGAAATAAAAGATGATCGTCGTGTCGGTCAGGCCGTCTTGTTCGAGCTCGCGCAGACGCTGCCCCGCGTCGGCGTCAGCAGCACTCACGCCGTCGTAATACTGGGCCCAATCGTGGCGCACCTCGGGCGTGTCGGGGTGGTAGCGCGGCACGCGCACACCGGCTGGATCGTGTGTGAGCTCGTGCGGTCTGGTGCGGATCTGGCTCTCGTGGCTCTTCGTCGAGTTGAACACGGCGAAGAACGGCTGCTCTGACTTGCGGCCGCGCCAGTGCGCTTTGTTCGACGAGACATCCCACACTTTCCCCGGCTTGGCCAGGTTGTAATCCTCTTTGCTGTTGTTCGTGCAGTAGTAGCCCGCCGTGCGGAGCAACTGCGGAAACATCTGCTTGCCGGCCGGGTAGGCGACCAGGCTACGCATATGCTCGGCGCCGGTCGACGTGGCGTACATGCCCGAGATCAGCGTCGTGCGGGCCGGAGCACAGACCGGCGCGTTCGACCAGGCGTGGCGATAGATCATGCCGCGGGCGGCCAGCGCGTCGATGTTCGGCGTGCTGGCGAACTTGTCGCCGTAGCAGCCCAGGTGGGGACCGTGATCCTCGCTGGTGAGCCAGAGAATATTCGGCCGCGCGGGCGGAACGTCCGCTTGCGAGGCGCCGCAGGCCGCGCAAAGCACGGCACTTGCCATCAATGCGCTTGCCAGGCGCAAGAGCCGATGCATAGAGAGAAAAGCAATGACGCGTGGCGACAGCATTAACTATTTGCAAATACGGAATGCGTAGGGAAACCGCGTCAGTCTACATGCTTAAGCTTCGAACATCAGTTTCCACGTCGCTTCTATCAGCGTTCGGCAGTCCTTCTCCGATTCGACCCACACGACGCATGAATCGGACTCGCAATCGCCGAGGTGCAGTCGAGACGCTAGTGCCGCATCACTCGATTCGATCGTTTTGCGAATGAGTTCGCCCCAACCGTAACCGTCGGGCTCGACGCCCGACTCTTCCAATTGAGCGTTCGCATCTTCGCAAGCTTCGTCGTCGGGCTGAAAGTCGATCTGCCACGCGATTGGAATCTCGCGGCCGTCGAGTTCGGTGCCAGACATCGCGGTCAGCAGTATCGGCGACCAGCGTTCGTCTTCCCAAATGCCATCGCTTTCCGCGAGCGCTTCATCGATGTCCTCGGGTGCTTTCCACTGTGGCATTTTCATCGGAGATTAATTCGTCGCCGCCTCGGCCCGCTTCGATTTCTTCCGTTTCGGCTCGGGCTCGCCCTTGGTCAGGTCTTCGTCGGCGCGGACGATCGTGTAATACCCGACCAGCATCTCTTCGAACGTTTGCAGCCCGAAGCGTACGGCCTTCGTCGGATCGGGATTCGACGGGTTGTTCTCGGAATTGTCGAAGTGCCCGGTGCAGATCAGTTGCGAACCCTTGGGCATGAACTTGGGCTCAGCCAGGTCGTAGCGCAACTGCCAGTTGAAGTCGTAGTGCGGCACGTCCAGGAGCACTTCGCGCTCGCCATCGGGTGTAACCGACTCGATGCGGAACGACTTGCCGCGATAGTGCATGTGCGGGAAAAGATTCAACAGCAGCATGTCTTTGCTGAATTTCACCTTCGACACCACTTCGTGATTGTCGGCGTGCGGCGGGATCTCGAAGCCGGCGTTGACCGCCATGCCGTACATCACTTTTTTCTTGACCGAGGCTGGATCGGCGAATTTCAGCCCGACCATGCTGCGATCTTTCTGTTGAATGCCGTTGGTGGTGTAGTGCATCTGGATGTAAAAGGTCGACCCGGCCGCGATCTTGATGCCGGTCCCCTCGGGATAGCGCCAGGGCGGCATCCCCGGCGCGTAAACGGCGATCATCTGGCCTTGCGCCTGGGCTTCTTCCGGGCTGCGAATCTTGGTGCCGGGCGGCAGCGAGAAGAGCACGATGTGATGCACCACAGCCGTATTACCCGGCCGCGCTTCGGCCATCGAGAGCCACTTATCCTCGGTGAAGCCGGGATCGATCTGGAAATACTGGTAATCGATCACTCCCTCGGCCGGCACGGTGTATTCCTCTTGCATTTCATAAACCGCGTCGGGCTCGCCGATCTGCCACTTGCTGGCGAACGTCGGAGCCGGGGGGAGCTGCCCGCGGTCTCCTTCGGGACAGCCGTTGTCGACCCATTTTTTTAGCATCGCCTTGTCGTCCGCCGTCATGCTCGAATCATTGCTGAAATGACCAAATTGCGGATCAGCGAACCACGGCGGCATGCGCCCCTGGTCCACCACTTCGCGAATCATGTCGGCCCAGCCGATCGTTTCGTCGTAGCTGGTCAGCGGAAATGGCGCGAGCTGCCCTTCGCGGTGGCATTCGACGCAATGCTTGTTCAGAATCCGCGCCACCTGATTGCTGTAGGTGATGTCGCCGCGCGGCTCGACCTTGCGCGTGCGACCAATCAAGCAGCCGGGCGCGTCGGTGAACGGCTGGCTCACTTCCTTGCCGGCCAGCAGCTCGTCGAGGGCCGAGGCTAACGGGCGATGCTCGGGCTTTTGTTTGTGGTAACCGACGCCAAACTGGTCGTCGATCCGTCCGGCGTAGCGCACCACGCGCGCCTCGTCGAGTACGAACACCTGCGGCGTTCGCTCGGCCGATATCTTATCCGCCACGACGTTGCCGGCGTCCTTCAATAGTGGAAACGGAATATCGAATGCCAGGACGTAGCGCCCGATCTCGGTCGGCGTGTCTTGCACGTTCGCGTCGATGCCCAGAAACTGCACGCCGCGCGCCTCGTATTCGCGCGCCAGTTCCACAAGGCGCGGCGTGTAGAGTTTCACGAGCGGACATTCGGTGCCCAGGAAAGCCAGCACCACGACTTTGCTGTCGCGATAATCGGCCAGCGATCGGCTTTGGCCGTGAAAATCGCGGAGCGTGAAATCGTCGACCTTTTGGCCGACCGTACCTTGTTTAGCGGCTTGAGCCACGGCGGGCATAAGCATGAGCGCTAGCGACCAAAGAATCGCGAAGGTGGTACGTTGATTTGGCCGATTGATGGGCATTGATAAGCCTTGAATGACAGGTGTGAGGCTCAAACAGAAAAAGTGAATGGAGCAGATGCACAAACAGCTCGATAGCGCGCTATCGAGTCCCCTGAAAATACCTGGGCCGATCAGGTGGAGCAAGATTTATTCTGCAAGTCACCAGCGGCGGCTAGCGATTTCCGGCGGCCATCAGCACAGATTGATGCCCATGCTGGCGACACCACGCCGGGTAATCCGTTGCCAACAGCTCCTGGGCCCAGGTTCCCAGCCAGGCGTAGCCGTTGCGGCGTTCGTAGCCGATGTCCGAGAGCCGAGCGCGCGGCACGCCGTCGCGATCGACGAAGATCGGCTTCTCGGTCGTTAAGTCATAAAACCGAGCCCACAGCGGCGGCGCCGACGCATCCGCGACGACGATCTTGTTGCGCCCGCCGGGCGCGTTGGAATCGTCCTCGTACTCCTGGCGGATGCCGGTGAGCTTTGCCTGATCGAGCCAGAGAACCGCCGCGTCGATCGCCTGCGTCACCTCAGGCGACGGCCTTGCGAGACTCATCAGTAGCCGCACGATCCGCACCGATTCCGAGCCGCTCAGACTCGCGAGCTCGAAAGTGCGCGCCGGCCGCGGCCGCAGATCGACCTCGTCGTGCTGGGCACACCAGACGGTTAGCCGGCCGCCGATCCTCACCTGGCAGCGCAGGATGCACTCGATGCCTCGATCGAACGCGGCGCCCGCACGGCGGCGGCGGTCCGCGTCGACAAACTGATAACGCTCGTCGCGCGCCACGTCGCGCAGCAGGTTCATCAGCCGGACCATCGTATCGTCGTTGAACGTGATGTAGCGGTCGTAGCCACTCCCCGGAGGAGAGCGCTGCGGCCAGCCGCCGCATTGGTACTGCGCGGCGAGAATATGATCCAAGCCGCGCTCGAAGCCCGTTTGCGCCGACCGGTCGTGCGTGGCATCGATGGCCCGGGCCAGAAGGCGCATTTCGTCGGTCGTGGCCGCGTTGTCGAAGGTGCCGCGCAGCTGAGATCGCTCGCCCCCATAGGGCGCCGAGACACAATCGGTGTTCTTCGGCCAGTCGCCCACGGCGGTCTGAAACGAAAGAACATTGCCGATGGCCAAGCGCCCCTCAGCCGATTGGAACCACGCGTCCGGTCGATCGAGAAAATCCCGGGCACGGTCGGCCGCGCTGATGGGTGCGGGCCAGGCCAGCACAAGTAGAACATGCGCGGCGGCCACGGGCATTACACGAGAAACAAGGGGCCATTCCGTCCACATACTGTTCATCGGCGGCTCTTTGATGCCTCGCGAAAAACACGTTCGTTCTTGCTCAACGGGCCCAGGGGGCGCATGATGAATGCTTGGGCTTTGCCTGGGCAGGGCGGGGGCAACCTATGGCCCTCGACCATGGTCCCACGGGGCACGGCTCGACGCCACCGCCCTGTCCGCGAACAGAGACACCGAGCCTATCATGAACGTCAATTCGCTGGCCAAATTCCTGGGGGATGCCACCTACGGATTTCTGGCCATCAACCTGCTGTTCGGGCTGTTTTGCGCGATCCTCGTGTGGCGGCGATTGCGCGAGCTGCGATTTCGCAACGAGGACGAGCAGCAGCAATTCCTCAACGAGCTGAACGAAACGCTCAACGCCGCCGACTTCGATTCGGCGATCGAGCGCTGCGAGCTCGATCCCCGCGCCCTGCCGCAACTGACGCGGATCGTGCTTATGAACCGCGAACTCGACCAGGACGACCTGCGGCAGGTGGTCGGCGAACGGCTGCAACGCGACGTGCTGGGGCCGATGGAGAACCGCGTCAACTGGATCCTGACGGTCGTCCGCAACGGCCCGCTGTTGGGACTGTTCGGTACGGTGCTGGGAATGATGGCGGCCTTCGGACGCATCGGCACGGGCGTGAAGGTGCAACCGTCGGAAATCGCCGACGAAATCGCCGTGGCCTTGATCTGCACCGCCATGGGGCTGGGCACGGCCATCCCGCTGGGATATATCGCCAACAGCTTGAACATCCGCATTCGCGATTTGCAAGAAACCTTGAGCCACTCGCTGATGCGCCTGCTGGCCCGTTTCCGGCCGCCCGTATAAGCCCCCAGGGCTGATTCATCCATCATGTCCGGCAGCAACCCCTTCGCATCATCGTTCGGCGCCGGCTCGCTCGTGCAAAAGCATGACGAGGAGTTGGATATTCACGTCGACATGACGGCGATGATCGACCTGGTGTTCATGCTGAATATCTTCTTTCTCGTGACCTCGTTGGTGACGGCGATGGCCGAACTGGACCTGCCGTTCGCCACGCACGTCACGGCGGCTGACATGGATAATTCGCTCCTCATCAGCATCGTCGCCAAGGAACGGGGCAACCGGCCGCAGGTGTACATCGGCGAAGCGGGCACAGGCGACCTGGTGCCGGACACACAGCTCGAAGAACGCGTGGCCACGGCCGTACAGCAGGCACGCAAAGAAGGAAAAACCAACGTCGTGATCAAGGCGGAATCCTTCGTGCCGTTGGCCACCACCGCCCGCGTCGGCTCGGCCGTGGGCGCGGCCAGCGAAGAGATGAAGCTCAACTTCGCCGTGATGGAGAAGGATTAGTAGTCGGTAGCCAGTAGTCAGTAGCCAGCGAAAAGAATTCGTTGCTTGACACTGACTACTGGTTACTGATTACCGACTACTGTTTGCATGATTTCCTTTCACTGCAACAACTGCGGCCGCCGGTTGAAGATCGACGACGCCTTTGCAGGGCGCAAGGGAAGCTGTCCGCGCTGTGGCGTCGACCTGGTCGTGCCGGTGCCTGCCCCGCCTCCGCCACCGGTCCCCAGCTTGTCGGGAAGCGCTTCGACCGGGCTTTCTGGCAGCAAGTCGGGCCTGGCCGGAAGCAAGTCGTTGAGCCGGTCAGGCTTGCTCTCTCAGGGAGCTGCAACCGCCAGGCGCCGCCCGGGGCCGCGGCCTCCCTTGGTGCGGCCGGGCTCGGGCAAGCTCGAGTTCCGCGAGATGATCGACATGACCGCGATGGTCGACATCGTCTTTTTCTTGCTGATCTTCTTCATGGTGACGTCGTTCAATTCGCAACAGGCCTCGATCGAAATGCCCACTCCCGCGCCACCCACGGGCGCGACGGGCAAGGCCACGGCGCGGCGTACCGTCGAAGAGTTCGAGAACGACGCCGATTTTGTCGTCGTGCGCATTGACGCCGACGACACCGTGTGGGTGGAGGAATCGGTCGCCATGACGCAGGCCGATCTGGCCGCCAAGTTGCGTCAGCTCGCCGGCGGCAGCGGCGGCCGAAGCAAGCTCTTGGTGGTCGGCCACAGCGAGGCCACGCACGGCGCCGCCGTGAAGGTCATGGATACGGCGCACTCAGTGGGCATCGACGACGTCCGCCTGGCCGTAAAGGACGAAGAATAGTAGCCAGTAATCAGTAGTCGGCAGTCGGTAGTCAGTAATCAGTAGTCGGTAATCAGTAACTGGAGGCGGAGCCTCCGATCTGCACGGACTACTGGCTACCGACTACTGAATCCGACTACTGACTACTTGTTCTTATGACGCCTTCTTCGTTCCGGCCGGTTTTTCGGCTGTGGCGTGGCGATGGGCCTGGTCGGTGCGCAGCTCGCGAGTGCCATCCAGGATCGGCAACGACATCTTGGCCGGCGCAGCGGCTGCCGCAGCGGGCGCCGGAGGCGCGAGCTTTTCGATCTCGCGAGCGTATTTGCGACCCACGCCCAGGTATTGCAGTTTCGGCCACAGCATGTGAGCGTTGCTCGTGAGCCATTCCCAGCGGAAGAAGTACCGCATGAAACACTTGGCGTGCCAGAATTGTACTTGCTCGGCCGTAAGATTCTTGTACTTCATCACCGGCGTATAGACGTTGTACTTCGTGAAATCGAAGTCCGCGATCTGGTTCTTCACGTCGTTGAAGAACTCGGTGCCGGGATAGGGCGTCACGATGTTGAAGTTGGCGTAGGTCGGGTTCACGGCCTTGGCATAGGCCAGGACGTGGCGGATCGAATCGACCGTATCCTCGGGGAAGCCGATCATGAAGCCGGCTACGGTGCGGATACCCAGACCACGGCAGAGCGCGACAAAATCGCGCTGTTTGTCGTCCTTGATCGGGGCCCGCTTGTACTGACGCAGTGTTCCTTCGTCTGGTGTTTCGATGCCGACGGTAATTGCCGTCAGCCCTACCTCGCGCAGGATGCGCAGCGTCTCGGGCCGCAACAGATCGATGCGGCTTTCGATCGAGAACTCGATCTTGCGCGGCAGCTTGCCAATCAATTCGGCCAGGCGAATCACGCGTTTGCGGTCCAGGCCGAACAGCGGATCGCGGAATTTGAACGAGCGGAAGCCGTATTGCTGCATCCCGGCGCGCAGTTCCTCGAACACGCTCTCTGGCGTGCGAAAGCGCGTGGCGTTCTCGACGATGATGTAAGGGCAGTAATTGCACGTGAACGTGCAGCCGCGGCTCTGCTGGATCAGGCCGGTCGGGAAGCGTGTGAAGTCGTAGGCGATCTTGAACTTCGACGGCTCGAAGGGCGTCCAGTCGGGAAACGGCAGGTGATCCAGGTCGCGGACGCTGCCGACGTCGACCACGCGCGTGGCGGCGTTGAGCACGTCGTCCAGCTTCCACAACAGCCGCTCGGGCTCGCCCCGGACGATCGTCACGTCCAGCCCGTCGAAAGCCTCGGGCAAGGCATACGCGACCAGCCCGATGATCAGGACTTTGGCCCGCGGATTCTTGTCCAGCACTTCGCGAATCGCGGCGATTTCGAGGTGCAGCGTAATCAGCGAAGGATTGAACACGTAGAGTTCGGCGCCCGAGGGGACGACGTCCTCGGAATACTCGACCGTGTGCCCGAGCTTCTGAAAGATGGCCGCCAGATAGGCGAAATTGAGCGCCACGGGCCGGCGATCGCGTTTGTAGGCCCAGCGAATGACGCGGCCGCGGAAGCCGCCGAAGCCATGATACTGACCGACGCCGAAGCCGCCGGCGAAATCCTTCGCGACGTCGAGTTGGCGAGTGTCCCACAAGACAACGTGCATGGCCAGTTCTCCGGCTTACAGGAATTTCTTGAGTTGCTGGCGCGGCTGCGCATGGAACACGTCCAGGACTTGCTGCGCCTGGTCGATGCGCACGCCGTGAGGGAGTTCGAGCTTCGGCGGCTTTTCCAGCAGCCGAATGCGCCCTCCCTGGTAGATTTTGTAGGTGTTGCCGCGCCACGTGATGTGTGTGCCCGCCGCGGATGCGAGCATCATCGCCGCGTTCACCAATGCCGTCAGCGGCACGCACCAGGCGTCGTACAACGTCGCGCCGCGCAAGGCGGCAAATCGATCACCGAAATAGGTCTGCGCCGTGGCCCGCCGCATATACCCGCGGGCCACATTGAGCCCGTACCACACAAGGCAAAACAGGGCGGGCATCCAGGTCCAGTCGGCATGCGTCGCGGCGCCGTGGAGCGCTAGGACCAGGCTTCCCCAAAACGCCACGGCGGTGGCCACGATGGCCGCAAAGCCGATGCACCAGGTGCGCAGCGCGTAGCTCTTGCCAATCACGTACTGCCGGCGCAAGAACTCGAACATCTGCGACATGCTCAGTTCCAAAGGCGATGGAAGCATGCAGGACGGCTCGAACTCGACGCGCATCCGCGCCGCGCGCAGCACGCGCGAGGCCACCAGGTCGTCGCTGAGCGTCCCCTGCCAGGCCGCGCGCAGGCCGCACTCTTCGAAGCGATCGCGACGAATGGCCCATGAGCCGCCCCACACCAGCCCGCGCGAATCGGCGCGGTACATCACCGCGGCGCAGGCGTTGATCGCATATTGGATGTAGCCGGCCAACGAGGGCCGGGTGGGCACGAACCAGCGATAGCCGGTCGCGGCCGCGGCCTTGCCATCGTCGAGCCGCTGCACGAGCAGGCGAAGCCAGGCCGGGTGCGGGCGAGCGTCGGAATCGACAAACGCCAGAATCTCGACTTCGGCCGGCAATTCGGCGGTGCCAGCCAGCAGGTTGTGGACCTTCTGTCCGGTCGTAGTCGCTCGGCCAGCCACCAGCAGGCGGACCGGCACGCGGCGACTTTCGGCCATCAGGCGGCGAATGGTGTCGCAGGCCGGGTCGTCGGCGCTTTCCACGAGGAACACGACCTCGTAGTTCGGATAGTCCTGCTCCAAGAGCGGACGGAGGTTTTCGGCCAGCCCCAGTTCGACCCCTTTGCAGGGCGCCAGCAGGCGGACGCGCAGGTTCCTCGGCGTGGTGCGGGCAGTGCGCAACCGGCTGCGCGCGAAGCGGCGATGCTCGTACGTCTGGAGCGCGAGCAAAAGCGCCTGCAAAAGCGCGCAAGCGGCCAGGACCAGCCAAACAGCAAATAACCAGCTCATCGAGCCAGAGAACCTTCCTTGGTATCGGGTGTGCAATGCCGAAGTCGGCACGCGTGCCGCCGCCGTTGCCTCCTGCGACGAATCCCGGGTGCGGCAGGATACTCGCCTGGCGGCAAACGGGTCAATCGAGCCCGACGAGTGTGCCTTGGACGCGGCGCATACCGGCCGCGGTGGACCTGCCAGCAATGCCAGCAGCGCCGCTCCGCAAGCTCGCTACAATCGGCAGCTCTTTCCAGAGCCTATTCGGACGCCACGCCCTGGTGGCTTGAAAGAATTGCGAAGGGTGAGAACAAAAAGAGACGCCAGCGACGAACGCTGACGTCTCTTTTGGGGATAACACCGATGCGCTAACGGACTACATCTTACGACGCCGACGGCGGGCAACGCCCACCAGACCACACAGGCCCACCGCGGCCAGCGCGATCGACGACGGCTCCGGCACCGCGAAGGAGGCCGTCCCGACAAGGTTGCCGGTCATCGTGAAATTGGCCGTGAGCAGCGTATTCAATGGAGCAGGCAGGGTACTCGGCGTAATGTCGAAATTCACCGGCAGCGTGACGCGCAGGTTCGATCCGACGTGCTCGATCAATCCATCGCCGGCATTGTTGTCGGGCGAGCTGATCGTCGGCAGCGCCGTGCTGAAACCAAAGCCGAGCTGGTAGCTTAGCGATCCTATATTACCCGTTTCGGTAAGCGTGATGCCTTGCGTGCCCAGATACTGCACCAGGGTGGTGAGCGCCACGCCAGTGGCCAGCCAGTCGACGATATTGTCCTGCTGCAAGGTCGCGGTCAGCGACATGTCCGAGGTGCCCGTTACCGAGATGCCAACCTGGCTCGAATCAAAGTGCTGAGGATAGCTTCCGCCACCCGTCGTGGGCAGGATCGGGCTCGACAAATTCAGCACGACATTCCGTAGGGCAACGTTCAGATTGATGCCCGTCAGGGTGCCAAGATTCAACGTCGAAATACCCAGGTTCAGCGAGCTGATGTCAATCGGCGGAATGACCACATTCTGGGGCGACGTGAAGACCAAGCCGTAGTCGGCGGGAGCCGTGCCGGTCGTGCCGCCAACGCCTGGCGCGATTTGTGCGGTAAGGCCCAGAAGCCCGGTGGCATTTGCCGCTTGCGAGAAGCTATTGTTCGAAAAACCGATACTGTAGGGGCC
Source organism: Pirellulales bacterium (assembly GCA_035546535.1). Classification (NCBI taxonomy): domain Bacteria; kingdom Pseudomonadati; phylum Planctomycetota; class Planctomycetia; order Pirellulales; species Pirellulales bacterium. Next base: position 50,779 of record DASZWQ010000155.1, read on the forward strand.
CACGTTCACACCCATGGTGCTCGGCGTGTTGCTCGACGTCTGGGCGTAACTGGTGGTCGCGCTTCCGTTGCCCTGAGTTACCTGCGGAGCACTGCTCAAGGCGGTGCCGCCAAGAGATGCGGAGGCCGAGATATCGATCCTGCTCTGTGTGCCGCCAGCGATGTTGGTGTCTGTTAACGTGACGGGCAATGCGGCCGCGCGCTGCGCAGTCGCAGCGATGAGAGAGAAAACGAGGGTCGCCGCCATTGTGGCGACGATGGTCTTCCGAATCATGAGCGTTCCCCTATATCTAAGGTTCTAGTAACCGGTTGAATCCCTAACGCGCTACAACGTAAGGCGGGACTGAGTCTCCCCCCATCGAGCTGGTAATCAGAATAATCACTGCATCCGTCAATGCACAGTAAAAAGCCAAAAGAAAGTCCGACTTTTTGTCAGGCGTTTCGTGGCCCGTAGCGCCGGGCCCAAGGAGCTGAGGACGAAAAGATCGCCGTAACACGCGTCTGACAAGCCACTTACGCGATAATCTGCCGTATTGGCGAGCCAAAGTCGATCTCCAACCGCTTGCGGCCAGGGACCTCGAGCCGGCGAGGATCCAGGCCGAGCTGATCGAGCACCGTGGCGTGCAGATCGGTCACGTAGTGCCGATTTTCGACCGCGTGATAACCCAACTCGTCGGTCGCCCCGTGTACCACGCCCCGTTTGATTCCTCCGCCGGCCAGCCACACCGAAAAACCGAACGGATGATGGTCCCGGCCGTCGGCATTCTGGGCGCCGGGAGTGCGGCCGAACTCGGTTCCCCACACGACCAGCGTTTCGTCCAGCATGCCGCGCTGCTTCAGGTCCTTGAGCAAACCGGCGATTGGTTGATCGACCTGCTTGCACAGCTGCGTGTGCCCCTCCTTGAGCTTGCCGTGCGCGTCCCAGGCTCCAGCTCCGCCATTACTGCCATGGAAAATCTGCACGAAGCGAACGCCGCGTTCGACCAATCGCCGCGCCGCGAGGCATTGCTGACCAAACGTGGCGGTCTCCTTTTGATCAAGTCCGTAGAGCCGCTCGGTGGCCTGGGTCTCGTCCTCGAGGCGCAACACGTCCGGCACCGCCATCTGCATGCGGAAGGCAAGTTCGTACGATTTGATCCGCGCCCGCAGTGCGGCATCGTCCGGATATTCAACAGCTGATAAACGATTCAAACGCGCGAGTAACTCAAATTCCCCGTCCTGTTCTTCACGATAGACATCAGGCCCCGGCGCCGCGAAGGGCAGCGGATTCTTCGGATCCACGGCCAGATGTACCGCGTTGTGCTCAGGGCCCAGGTAGCTCGCACCATGACCGCCCACGCCGCCACAGCAATCGGCGATGGGCGTACCCATCACCACGAATTGCGGCAGGTCGTCGTTCAACGAGCCCAGTCCGTAATGCACCCAGGAACCGATCGTGGGAAAGAACCCCTCGAGCGAATGCCGGCCTGTATGGAACTGCAATTGGGCGCCGTGATTGTTGTCGGTGGTCCACATCGAGCGGACGATCGCCATATCGTCGACGCAATCGCCCAGGTGCGGCCACCAATCGCTAATGTCGATGCCGCTTTGCCCGCGCTTCTGATAACCGACCTGGAGCGGAAAGATCTGCGGGTGGGAATGGTGCAATCCCGGCACGATCTCGCGCAGGTTCTTCTTCGAAAACGGGGACGCATCGGGATCGGGAAACGGCGTTTCGGCAATCGTTTTGCCGGCATATTTGTTGAGCGCCGGCTTTGGATCGAAGCTCTCCATGTGGCTGGTGCCGCCGATCATGAAGAGCCAGATCACGTTTTTCACCCGCGGCGCGAAGTGGGGCCGGCCATCGGGGGGCGCCCAGCCGGCCGTCACGGCGTCGGCCGCCCGCGCGAGCGGATCGCGTGCCAGCATTGCTCCCAGCGCCAGACCGGTGAAGCCCATTCCGACATCAGCCAGGAACGTACGCCGGTGCAGGCCTGAGCAACCGTTTCTCTTGTGGGGTTTCATGGCTTCAATCGCTCGTTCAGCGAATCGTGACGAAATCGTTGTGATTCAAAAGTACGTGTACGAAATCTTCGCGGGCCCGCATGGCCGGATCATCTGCCGGCTTGACAGCCGCGGTCTCACCGCCGGCAAACGCCGTTAATTGGGTTTTATCCGCCAGCCGCGCTGCCTGGCGCGCGAGAAACTCAAGTGACAGCGAACACTCTTCCGCACTCGGTGACCGCGACAGCACCTGCTCGAACGCCGCGCCCACGAATCGCTCGTCCGCCCCGTCGGGCCGCGTGTTTGATTCCTGCCATATGGATGCCGCCAGCCGCCGCGATTGCTCAAGCGCCAAAGGACTGTTGGCGAGAGCCAAAGCCTGCTGCGGCACGATACTCTCGCTGCGACGATAACATTCGTTGACGCTGGCCAGGTCGAAAAGCTTCAAGAACGTCATCTGTTTTTCGTTGGCGTGCTGGAAGTACAAGCTGCGCCGCGGCACGGTCAGCCCTTGGGCATATGCGAGGTCGGCACCGCCGATCGTCATATCGAGCTGACCGGCCACGCACAGCACGCTGTCGCGCACGGTTTCGGCCTCCATGCGCCGCGGATTGGCGCGCCATAGAAACCGATTGTCGGGATCGATCGTGCGTCGCGAGTCATCCCGCATGGCCGTCGACACCATGCAATAGGCCTGCGAAGTGACGATCAACCGGTGCAGCGACTTCATGCTCCAGCCGCGATCCATGAGTTCGACGGCCAACCAGTCCAGCAATTCGGCGTTTACCGGGGACGCGCCGCTGACGCCGAAATTAAATACCGTGGCCACCAAGGGTTCGCCAAAATGCCGCATCCACAAGTGGTTCACGGCCACGCGGGCTGTGAGAGGGTTGTTGCGATCCGCGATCCATCGCGCTAGCGCCAGACGGCGGCCCGTGCTCGTGGCGGGGTACAACTTGTCGAGCGGTGGATAGTCGGAGCGTTTCTCCGCCTCGGCGCGCACGGTCTTGAGCTTCTGGTTGGCGGCAGCCAGTGCTTCTTCAGCCTTCTTGCGGTCCTGTTTTTGCTTCTCGTCGGCCGTCTCGGCTGGCGGCAGCGCATCCACCGCCGCTTCGGCAACGAGCATCGCCTCCTCGGCAGCGCAGATCGTGGCGCAATTCACTGCCGTAACCGCCTCGGCGGCGCGCGCGGGCGCATCGGCCGTTGTCGGCCGTGCATAGCGTGCGTTATCAGCGACGATGCGCGCCTCGAGGCTGGCCAGCTCCGCGGTCGTCGTCGCCAAATGTTTATCGGCCAGCCCGGCCGCGACCTTGGCCGCGGCGAGAGCCTTTTCGGCTTCACGCTGCGTTTCGACCGCAGCCGCAAAGTTCGTGACGGCGACGGCCCCGTTGGCATCGATCGGTGCCGTACACTTTTCCCAATGCGCTTGGGCCGCTGCCAGCTTGGTGGCGGCCTCCGCGGCCGCACTCTTTGCTTTCTCAACGGCCGCCCGCGCTGCCGTGCGCAGCTCGTCGCGCAGGAATCCTCGCAAGCCCGGGTTGAAAGCGCTTGCCGGCAGGTGCACCGGCTCGATCTTGAATTCCGCGTTCCCCAGCGCGACTGGCACGCCCGGCCCGAGCGGATCGTCCTTTTGCGGTTCGCTCTCCTGTCCACGCACGAACAGGAACGTCTGGCGGTCATGATGCGCGTCGTAGACCCTGGCGATGCCGTCGAGTTCCACGTTAGGCTGTGCCGCCAAACGATCGATACGAACATCGTACGGCTCGAAGAAGGCGCGCAATCGATAATAGTCGCGCTGCGCGATCGGATCATACATGTGGTCGTGGCAGCGGGCGCAGTTGAACGTCATTCCCAGGAACGCCTTGCCCATGTGCTCGACGGTATTATCGAGCCACACATTGCGATTGAAGCGATACCAGTTGCGGGCCAGGTATCCGGTCGCCCGCAGGGTTCCGGGATCCTCGGGCGACAATTCATCGCCGGCCAGCATGTCGACGATCATCCGGTCGTAACCGCGGTCGGCATTGAGCGACTCGACGATCCAATCGCGCCACCGCCAGATATGCTGTTGGCTATCGCGTACCTCTTTTCCATAGCCGGCCCAATCGGCGTAGCGCCACACGTCCATCCAGTGCCGGGCCCAGCGCTCGCCATGCTGCGGACGCGCGAGCAAGCCCTCGACGACGCGCTCGAACGCCTCGGGCGACTCGTCGGCCAGAAAGGCGTGCAACTCGGTGCGCGTCGGCGGTAGCCCGATCAAATCTAAATAGACGCGCCGCAGGAGGACCGCTTTATCGGCCGGCCGGCTTGCGCTCAGCCCACGCTCGTCGCGCGCTTTGGCCAGAAACGCGTCAATCGGATTGGTCATCGTGGCTGCGGCGCCGGCGTTGGGCACGGCCGGGCGCTCTGGACGTTGAAAGGCCCAATGTTTGCGCGGGTCGGGCGGAATCGGCTCGCCCGCCGGAGCGTCCGCGCCGCTGTCGATCCAGCGGCGCAGCAGGGTAATCTCGTCCTCGGTGAGCGGTTCGGATTCGGCGGGCATGCGGTTCTCAGCCCGAGTGACCGCCACGATGAGCAGGCTGTCGGCGCTTTTTCCGGGCACAACGACCGGTCCGTCATCCGTGCCTTGTCGAATTAAATCACCCGTGTCGAGTCGCAGGCCGGCTTCTTGCTTCAGCGCGCCATGGCACATCGTGCAATGCCGCAGCAGAAGCGGTTTGATCTGCCGGGTGTAGTCAAGCGGCGCCGCGACATCCGCGGCCTGCGCACGCGTGCAGCAGCAAATGAGCCATCCAGCGATGAAGATGAACAGGTGAGGCCAGGACATCGAGATCCCAGATCGCGTTTGGGAACGTCTGCCAGCAGCGCCAGCAGAACGCAGTGGGTTTCGAGCAGGTCGTGGTGGGTGCATCGGCGGGTTATGCGGAGCGTCGATGTCCGTCGCGATAACAGACACGTGCCGCTAGCTCTCGTTTTTAACAGAACCAGGCCGGGAAGTCACGAAAATCACGTCTCAACAGGCCCTAAGTCGATGGGCCGCAGAGTTCGACGTGGCAACCACTTAGGCCGTCTCGTCGCCACACCCTGTAGCGAGACGTCTTGCCGACACCGCCCTCCGGGTGGAGGCCGCCAAGCGGGGTGCTGGCAGTAATTGACCCCGTTGTTTTCGCTAAGCGGACTAAGGCCCTACAGCCAACGCAACCGATACAGCAGATACAACCGGCAAGGTTTCGCGCGCTTTCGCTGCCTGACAGTGGCTAAGCCGCGCAATGCGATACGGACAACATCGTTGTTGCAATGACCCGCTGGGACGGGAACAAGGGCCGAATGAACGGACGGTATCTCGCAAGCCTGGCAGCGACCTTGGTCGCTAGTCTGTGCGTGGCCGCTGAACCATCGCCCGACGAGGCGCAGGTTCGCCGTCCGTATGTTCATAGCGCGCTTGTGGCGTCATCCCAGCGTGCCAAGAGCGCTCCGTTCTCGGCGAAGCAGCCAGTCGCGACTTGGCAGCAGAAGCCGGGCAAGCGAACGGACATGATGGCTTACGCCGACAGCGAGTCGCTGCCATTTCAAGTGGCGCGTCAGGAACGGCCACAAGCTCCCCAGGACAGCCAGGAGCCCCTTGCCGATCCATTCGCGGAGCCGGCGCCGACGGAAGTCCAACCCACGGAGCCGTCTGCCGAACCACCGATGGAATCGGCTCCCGGGGCAGCTGCGCCGAGCGAACCCCCGGCGGACGTCTTTGAAATGCCGCCTGCGGAAGAGACACCGGGCGTAGCACCGCGCGACACAGCGCCCCTTCGAGAAGCGCCACGACGAGAAGCGCCTCGGCAGGAGAGGCCCTACTACGGCGAGCCGCCCAGCCAGCGCGCGCCTGCGGCCCGTCCTCCGGCGCGTTCCGCTGCGCCGCGCGGCGCTGCGGAGCAGCCGCCTGAATTTGTTCCTGCTCCCGAACCGGAACCGGAGTCGGGTTACGACCAAGGATCGTTCGACGGCTTCGGCATGCCGTTCGGCGAAGACGATTTCGTCGATGGCTGCATGTCGTGCGTGGAATCGGGCTGCGGCAACTTGTGGGACAGCTATTGCCCGCCTCCGTTGCACTTGCGCATCCCGCCCGGCTCGTGGGTCAACATGGATTACCTGATGTGGTGGAGCCGCGGCGCTTCGCTGCCGGCCTTGGTCACGTCGAGTCCGACCGGGGGTGCGCTGGATTCTCCGAATCTGAAGATCCTCTTCGGCGACGATCGCGTCGACAACGGCATTCGTTCTGGCGGCCGGCTGAATATCGGCACCTGGTTCAACGCCCGACAGACCTTTGGCGTCGGAGCCACGTTTCTGCAATTGCAGAACATGGCCACGAATTTTAGCGCCGTTTCCGACGGGTCGACGATCCTCGCTCAACCGTTCTTCAATACCCTGACACACGCCCCCGATTCGGCCGTGATCGCGCAAAGCGGCTTGTTGTCGGGCGGCGTGCAGGCGCGGACGACCGACAGTTTCGTCGGCGGCGACGCCTACCTGCGAAGCAACTTGTGGCTGGCGCCGCGCGGCCGCATCGACCTGATCTACGGATGGCGCTATCTACAGCTCAGCGATTCGGTGAGCATCGGCGACAGTTCGGTCTCGATCGATCCGAACAACCCTCAGGTTCCGCTCGGCACGACGTTCACCGGCAGCGACATTTTCCGGGCGACCAACAAGTTCCAAGGTGGCATGATCGGCTTTCAAACCGAGCGCCGCCGCGGCATCTGGTCGCTGACCACGATCGGCAAACTTGGCCTCGGGAATATGCACGAGACCGTGTTCATCAACGGTTACTCGACCACCGCGGTTCCCGGAGTAGGGTCGACAAACTTCGTGGGTAACGTGCTCACGCAGCGGAGCAACATTGGCCGCTATGATCGCAACGTGTTCTCCGCGATCCCCGAAGTGAACGTGAACCTCGGCCTGCAGGTCACGCCGCGGTTGCGCGCAACCTTCGGCTATTCGGCAATCTACATCGGACGCGTGGCCCAGGCCGGGAATCAGATCAACCTGAACGTCGATCCGAATTCCTTCGGCGGTGGCGCCGGCAATGCGCCCACCTTCAGTTGGCATCAAAACAGCTACTGGCTGCAGGGCATGAACTTCGGCCTGAATTACAAATTCTAGCGCCACATGGCGCGGATAGCGCTGGCTGCGTCGAATTCGATCTAGCCCCGATAAACGACCGTCACGTCGCCGCAGCGATCGAACCGGACCACGACCCGATAGCCACAGCACCAGTCGTAGGTCACCACGCCCCGGCAAAGAAGTCCGCATTTGCTGTCGACCGCCGGGCATCCCTCGCAACAGGCCGGCAAGCAGACCGGCACGTCCACCGGGCAGCAGGTCACCGGGTTGACCACCTTGAGCACCGTCTTGATCGGCGGCTTGCAATTATCGCAGCATGTCCGGCCGCAGGTGCGATCGACATAACGAATGCACGGCTCGGGACAGCAGTTTTTCACGGGCGGCGCGCAGCTGGGATCCGCAGCGGCTGCCGCCGCACCCGAGGCACGGAGACGGGTCAGAGCGCCCTTGGCATCGGCGTCCAGAAATGCCTGAGCCGCCGCGACGGCGACAACGGCAAGAATCCAGCGAAGCGCCAGGCTGCGGCGCGTAAACGTATGTGCGGTTTGCATGATTGCCTCCCTGTTTGCTTCTTATTGAGTCCTAGTCAGACAATGGGCTGTTATATTGGAGGGCATGAGACCTCCCGGAAGTCCTGCTGCATTGGAGAAGCGCCGACGTAAGGCGGTGGAGTTATTGCAGCAGAATTTGACACTCGAAGCAGTCGCCGCG
>DASZWQ010000156.1 GCA_035546535.1 Pirellulales bacterium
CATGATTCGAAGTGCGTTCCGACGGAATCATTCACGCCAAGTTTCTAGCTGAATTGACGCTCTTGATTTACCGACCGCTTTACCCTCCCCTGGCCCCTCCCCGACAGGGAGGGGGATGATCAATGCTCCCTCTCCCTGCCAGGGAGAGGGTTGGGGTGAGGGGCGAGGCGTTCGACAGGCCACCAACGCCATTATTCGAAGTGCGTTCCGACGGAATCATTCACGCCAAGTTTCTAGCTGAATTGACGCTCGTGATTTACCGACCGCTTTACCCTCCCCTGGCCCCTCCCCGACAGGGAGGGGGACGAAAGACCTTTTGATGCTCCGCCTGATGTCAACCATTCGCTCATTCATTGTCGCCTCGTCGATTCTTTCCACCGCCGTGCTTGTCATGACCATCCTCGCCGCAACTGCCCGCGCTGATTTTCCTGATGTCGAGCAACTGCCCGAGCGCAGCACGCTGCCCGATCCGCTTGCGATGTTCGACGGCACGCCGGTGCGCACGGCGGCCGAGTGGCGCGAGCGGCGGCGGCCGGAGCTGATCAAACTCTTCGAGTGGTATATGTACGGCGCGGCACCCGCGGCGCCGCAGGTCGAAGCTTCGACGGATTCGGTCGATGAAGTTCTCGACGGCAAGGCGCGGATGAAACAGGTGACGATCACTTTTGGGCCGTCGGCCGAAAAGCGCGCCGGACGGATCAACCTGCTTCTGTTCGTGCCGGCGGGCAAGAAGCAGCCGGCGCCCGTGTTCCTGGGCTTGAACTTTCGTGGCAATCACATGGTGCTCGCGCACCCCGCGATTCACCTGCCGAGGTTGTGGATGCCCAGCGGACCAGGCATGGTCGACAATCGTGCGACCGAGGCGGGGCGTGGTCTGGAAGCGCCGCATTGGCCGCTGGAAAAAGTGATCGAGCGCGGCTACGCCGTGGCCACCTTCTATCATGGCGACATAAAGCTCGATAAGCCGACGTGGGACGACGGTACTCCGTCGCTGTACTTTCAGCCGGGCCAAACGGCGCCGGCCGAGCATGAATGGGGAACGATCGCCGCTTGGGCCTGGGGATTGAGCCGGGCGGTTGATTATCTTTCGACCGATCCCGATATCGACGCCCGCCGCATCGCGGTGTTCGGTCATTCGCGCAACGGCAAAACGGCTCTCCTGGCCGGCGCGCTCGATGAGCGGATCGCGCTCGTGATCCCTTCGCAGGCCGGCTGTGGTGGCACGTCACCCAGCCGCGGCACGGTGGGTGAATCGGTGGAGCGCATCAACACCGTGTTTCCTCATTGGTTCGACGGCACGTTCAAGAAGTTCAACAAGGCCACCAGCAAATTGCCCTTCGACCAGCATTGCCTGATGGCACTCGTGGCGCCGCGGCCGCTGCTTTTGACCAACGCCACCGGTGACCAGTGGGCCAACCCGACGGGCCAGTTCGAAATGCTCAAGGCGGCCGAGCCGGTTTTCAAGTTGCTGGGAACCGAAGGGTGCGGCGCCGCCGAAATGCCACCGGAGAACGAGCTCGTGAACACGCATCTCGGCTATTTCATCCGGCCGGGCAAGCACGACATGAGCCCCGTCGAGTGGGCGCAATGGCTCGATTTCGCGGACAAGCATTTGCCAAAGTAAATGCTCGTCCGCGCGACGTTCGTGCCACGGTATATGAACTTTCTGTTTCTTAGAACGTGTCTTCAAATGTATTTTTTACGTGCCAGGCGGCGTGACATGAGGCTGATCATGGCGATGTAGATCATGGCCTCGCTGGTCTCGGTGTTGCGTTCGTAGTCGCGGGCGTGGCGGCGGTAACGGACGAGCCATGCGAAAGTGCGTTCGACGATCCACCGCTTGGGGAGCACGACGAAACCCTTGGCGTGCATGGGACGTAGCACCGTTTGCAGGATCCAACCAAAGGTCGTGCGGACCCATTCCGGCAAGCCGTCGCGGGCATAAGCGCTGTCGGCGAAGGCGACTTTCAGGCGTTGGCAGTGTTGGCTCAGGCAGGCGAACACAAAGTGCGCTCCCTCTTGATCTTGCCAATACGCTCCATGCACGACTACGGCCCACAACAATCCCAGCGTATCGACCGCCAAGTGCCGCTTGCGACCGGTGATCTTTTTGCCGGCGTCGTAGCCACGCTCCTCACCTCCTTCGGCGGTACGCACCGACTGGCTGTCGATTATGGCCACCGTGGGCGTGCTCTGTTTGCCCGCCGCCCGACGTACGCGTTGCCGCAGGCAATCGTGAATCTGCTGCCACACTCCTGCCTTACGCCAACGCCAGAACACCGTGTAGACCGTCCGCCATTTGGGAAAGTCGAGCGGCAACTGCCGCCACTGACAGCCCGTGCGAACCACGTACAGGATCGCATCAATGATGTCTCGTCGGTCAATCGGTGGTCGACCACGCTTCTTACGCTTGGGCAGCAGCGGGCGAATCAATTGCCATTGTTCGTCCGTCAGGTCGCTGGGATAATTCGCGCACATCGTTACGGCTCCGTCTTCCTTGACTTGAGAACCAAGAGGGCGGAGTCGTAACGGTTTTCATCCTTTCATGCAATTTGAAGACACGGTCTTAGCACCCCTGATTAGAGCCTGTCATGTCTGCACGCCACGATGGCCGCCGTCCGAACGAGATTCGCGCACCCAAGATCAAACGCCGCTACACGCAGGCCGCCGCGGGCAGCGTGCTCTACCAGGCCGGCCGCACGACCGTGCTATGTACGGCCAGCATCGACGAACAGGTGCCGCCCTGGATGAAAGGGCAGGGGCGCGGCTGGGTTACCGCGGAGTACAACATGCTGCCCGGCAGTACCAGTCCGCGCAAACGCCGTGAGCGCGACGGCAAGATCGACGGCCGCACGAGCGAAATCCAGCGCCTGATCGGACGCAGCATGCGCGCCATTGCCGACCTGGGCGCGCTGGGCGAACGCACGATCGCGCTGGATTGCGATGTTCTGGAAGCCGACGGCGGTACTCGTACCGCTTCGATCACGGGCGCTTTCATCGCCCTCGTTGACGCGTTGCACACGCTGCGCGATCGGCTCGATCCGGCACGCCCGGTGCTGACCGACAGCGTCGCCGCGGTCAGCGTGGGGATCGTCGACGGCCGGGCACTCTTGGACCTGGACTATGTCGAAGACGTCGACGCTGAAGTCGATATGAACGTCGTCATGACCGGCGGCGGCCGTTTCGTCGAGCTGCAGGGGACAGGCGAAGAGGCCACGTTCAGCGAGAAGGAACTGGCGACGCTCGTTAAGCTGGCTCGCACGGGCATCGCCGAATTGCACGGCTTGCAGCGCGCCGCGCTCGGCAAGCAATGGCCGCTGGCGCGATAAGTAATACATCCACAGTGTTCATGCCGCCCGAGCGGCACCCGAAGGCATGAAAATATGCGTTGGCGGTTATGTTTCGACGTTCGCTTCCGGGCGATTTACTGAGCAGATTTCGCAGATGACGCAGCTTTCAAAAACCGATGGACCGCGCTCGTTGCGCATGAGCGCGCATCGAAACGGTAGCTGGGTGCCACTGGTGGCTTGTCCACCAGTGCAGAATGCCACCCAAGCACTGGTCGACAAGCGGCCAGTGGCACCGCCGGTTCGCGAATATGTGCGACAGGCTCTAGGCTTGCCCGAATCGATTCCACTCGTCGCGGGCGTATTTCTGCGAGACGAGCGCGGTCGTGCGGTCGCGCGGCCAGTCCTCGAACGGTTCTGTCGCTTGCCAGGCGTTTCGTAGCGCCGCGCGGAGTTGCGCGCGCGTCGCCGGCAGATTGCTTACGAACGTCGCGTGGGGGCGCCCCTGACGATAATCGGGCTCGCGCGGCGGATGCTTCAAGCAACGCGAGATCAGTTCCAGATCGAAATCAAACAAGAGCGTGCCGTGATACAACAAGTGCCGCCGCTTGACGCGCAGGCTGTTGCCGGAGAATTTCTTTGCCGCCGCGTGCGCGGTGTGTTGCGCGTCACCGGCCGGCCGCGACGCGACTTCCATGGCCAAATCACTTGTGCCGCAGCGGGCCGCCACTGGGGCAATGTCCTTCAGGCCCTCGATCAAGCGCCGTAGCACGAAGCCATGCGCCGCGTCGACCGATTTCAGCTCCGCGCGCGTTTCGGTTGACAACACCACGGCGTACATCAGGCATCCCGGGCCGGTGATGATCGCGGCGCCGCCGCTCGTGCGTCGTACGACGGGGATGCCCAGTCGCTGGCAGTGCTGCAGGTCGACCTCGACCTCGGGGCGCGACGAACGCCCGATCACGACCAGGGGGCTCGGGGGTTCCCACAGGCGCAACAGCTCGCTGGCGCCCGGCCGGGCTTCGGCCTCTTCGAGCAATGCCTCGTCGAGTGCCACGTTTTCGGTGGCGGTGGGCAGAGTCAGATCAAGCAAGAACATGCGTTATATCCGGTCGGAGCTGGGCGAGCCGTGGGCGCGGCTTGACGGAATGGACCTGCCACCTAAACTCTGAATATCACGTGGCTGCCCGCCGAGCGACAGGCTACCGCGTCGCTTTTGCGATGCCAATCGCGGCATCGCAGCTTTTCCTCTACTGCGCGCGGCGCATGCCGCATGGCCGAACCTGTGAATTCTTCAGACAGTGCTAACGGGTCAGGCGGGCCGTCGCCTCCCGACCATGGCTTGCCGCCGGTCGAGCCCCCTAGCGCGCGGTTTATCCTGCAATTATTCGTCGTGCCGGCGGTGATCGTCATCCTCATCGTGATGGTGTGGATGTTGTTCAATTGGCTGGCGCAAATGGGCTCGGACCCGACCAAGTATGTCGCGGCGCTGCGCTCGAATAGCAAGGCGCGCTGGCAGGCCGCCGCCAGCCTGGCCGATATTTTGAATGATAAGCGCAACGTGGAACTGAAACGCGATCCGCGGCTGGCCCAGGACCTGGCCTCTCTCCTGACGGATGAGCTGAAAGAGCCCAACGAGGGGGAAGAGCAGGAGATGTTGGAAATCTACCTGTGCCGGGCGCTGGGCGAATTTTCCGTTCCCGAGGCCGTGCCGGCGCTCTTGGAAGCGGCTGCGCGCACCCGGCCCGAGGATATCGCCGTGCGGCGTGCGGCGCTGGAGGGCTTGACGGTGTTGGCGTCGCATCTGGCCATTGCCGAAACGCCGTATGAAGCGCAGGTGGATCAGGCCTTGGCCTCGGCCGCCTCCGACCAGGATGCGCAGATACGCTCGGTCGCCGCCTTCGCGCTGGGTGTGCTGGGGGACAAAGCGTCTCTGGAACATTTACGGCAGATGCTCTCGGACACTTATCCTGACGTCCGCTACAACGCCGCCACCGGCCTGGCACGCTGCCATGATGCGGCCGGAATGGAGGTGATCCTGGAGATGCTCGACCCCGAGGAGCAAAAGTCCCTGAAGCTCGAGTCCGCGGAGGAGTCGCGCGAATTCAAACGGGCCTTGATCGCCGAAAACGGCTTGCAGGCCGCATTGGCGCTCTTCGAGCACTTGCCCGAGGCCGATCGTCGGAAGCTGCACGAGGCGATCGAGCGATTGGCCGACAAGGAGCAGCCGGCCGACATTCGGTTGAAGGCGACCGAAGTGCTGCGGCGGCTCGACGAGGGTAGCGTTAAGGCTCCGGCCGCCTAGGGTAAAAACCCTGGATCGCACATCTTGCTAATCGCTCGCGTACGCTGCTTGTCTTTGGTTGGCAAGCCTGCTAGCGGCCGAGTTTGACGATTTTTCCGCAAGCGCAAATTGCGCAAGATTTTCGGCCGCGCGGAATATGTGGATGTCGGTTAGCGCGGACGAAGTTCTTTAGCGAAATTTCTCGCGCGCAAGTCGCTGTCGCGTTGATACTTCGCAGTGCCAGCGCGCGCCATGTCAAACTTTTCTGTTTGCAGACTCCTTAATATTCAGCCACATTCTGGTGAGGTAGTCTTTTCGCGACACGTGGCGTGGTGTTTTGGACGCGTGTTGCGAAATTTGCGATCGTCGCCCGAATCGCCGAGGGCACGACGTACATTTCGACGGGGCATTTCGACGGGGAAAATCTTTTTTGGCCAGTGTGGGACCGATCATGAAACTCGCGCAAACTTTCCTTGCCAGCCTGGCGCTTGTCGGCGCGGTGAACGCCAATGCCTTGGCGCAGTGCTGCCAGACTTTCCGGCTCGAATACCAGACGGTGTTCGAAGAGCGGCAAGCGACCGCCTATCGCATCGGCTACGAGACGGTCTACGACGAGCGGCAGGTCACGAGCTACCGCCCGGTTTGGGAAACCGAGATGCGCGAGCGGCGTTATAGCGTCGCCCGGCCGGTCATCGAGACCAGCGAGCGCGAAGAGCGCTACACGGTGCTGAAGCCGGTCTGGGAAACCTCGATGCGCGACGCCAGCTACAACGTCGTCCGCGACGTTTATGAGACCAGCGAACGCGAAGAGCGATACATCGTGCAGCGCCCCGTGACCGAAATGCACGAGCGCGAAGAGCGTTACATCGTGCAGCGCCCGGTCACCGAGACCTTGGAGCGCGACGAGGTTTACACGGTGAACGTTCCGGTCACCACGTACCGGGCGGTGACCGTCGACCAGGGGAATTTCGTCGAGCAGCAAACGGTCGTTCCCGGCCGTGTCACGAATAAGTTGCACTGGGTGCCGGGCGCGTGCGTGCCCGATCCCGCCACCGGCACTTCGCAGTACATGAAGCCCGGTTTGATGTGGGTGCCGCAAAAGCAGCCCGACACGGTGACCGTCAACCGCGTCTGGCAACCGAATATCGTCACGCAGCAGATTCCGCAGACCTGCATGGTGCCGCAGCAGCAAGTGCGCAAGGTGCCGTTCCAAGTGTGCCGCATGGTGAACGAAGAAGTGGTCCGCAAGGTGCCGTTCCAGGTGTGCCGCATGGTGGCCGAGGAACAGGTGCGCAAAGTGCCGGTCACGGTTTGCCGGCAAGTGACCGAGCGCGTCGAGCGCCAGGTGCCGGTGCAGACCTGCAAGATGGTGCCCGAGCTGATCGTGCGCAAGATTCCCGTGCAGACGACGCGGATGGTGTGCGAAGAGCGCGTGGACCAGGTCCCGGTGCAGGTGTGCAAAATGGTGTGCGAGCAGCGCACCATCCAAGTGCCGCGCTGCGTCGAAACGCGCACGCCGGTCGTGTACACGTATCGCGTGCCGCGCACGATCTGCTGCAAGGTGCCGATCGTCGATCCTTGTTGCAACCCGTGCGGTGGGTGCGATAGCTGCGGCGGCGCGCCGATGGGCGTGATGGCTCCGCCGCCGCCTCCCACCGGCACGTTCGTCCCGTCGGCTCCGGCGCCCGCGCCGGCCCCGGCTCAGTCGGGCAAGACCTTCGAATCGCCTGCGCCCGCGCCGTCCCACCAGAACGGCAACGGCGCGCGTCGGGCGCCGTCGATCGGTCCCGAGGACAGCGTGCCGGAACCGCAGTTCAATCAACCCGGCAGCAACTTTGAAAAGGAGCCCGCGAACTCGGATTCGAGCACGGGCACAACCGGCACGGCGCGTACGAAGGAAGTGGTCAATCGCGACCGCACGACCTAAGGCTTGCATCAGAAGTGAAATGGGTGCCACGGGTGGCTAGTCCACCAGTGCGGCTCCTCAAGCGAATCTGCATCACGGGACATGAGCTGAGACAGCTCATGTCCCGTTATTTTTGCGCACGTTCGTCAGGCACGATCAGCCGCACCGGCGCGCCGCCAGGATTAAGCTTCACCTCGATGCGTGGCGGACGGCTGGCACCGTCGAGCGTCGCCCAGTAGTCGCCGACGCCGGTGCTGAGGCCTTCGAACGTGAAGCGGCCTTCGGCGTTGGTTTGCGTGCCGGGCGAGTAGATGGTGTCCGCGATACCGTTGCGAAACCAGAGCTTCACTTCCACGCCGCCGCGCGGCGCGCCGTCTGTGCCGACTACCACGCCTGAGGCCGATGCTGTGGGCGAAAATCGTATCTCGACTTGCGGAGAGATATGCTGTTCGTCCACACGGACAGGCGCGCTAACGGCTTGTTCGTGGCCACGCGACGCCACGATCACATAATCGCCATCGGCGCCGAAGGGGAGCGGGCTTAGGAAGAAGTTGCCTTGCACGTCAACCGGCACGTTGTTGATGCCGGTCGTCGTCCAGCGCTGGGGCGAAAAGTGGTAGCGGATCTTCGTGCCGACGTGCACGCCATTGGATGCCGGCGAGCCATTGGCGTTCAGGACGCGACCACGCACGGCGCCGGCCGGTACGATTTCGACGTCCTGTTCGAGCGGACCGTCGCCCGGCGTCACAGTGACCATGCCGTCGGCAAACCAATATCCGACGATGTTTCGCGCGGCGTAATTGACGTAGCCGTCCGCGTAAGCATCGAGACGCACCGCGCCGTCTTCGATGTTTACGCGTTTGTTGATCGGCGCGCCGATCTTCGCATGGTCGCCAATGTTCACTTCCAGCTGACCCGTAGGAGCCAAGGTCGGATCAGGTCCGACGAATCGTAAGACCACGGGGCGCATTTGTGGCACGGGCGGCTTCCCGGTGAGATCAATGGTGAGTTCGGTCACAGGTGTTTCCAGGTTCACTGTGACTGTGCGTTTTGCTGCCGTGACCGAAAGCTGCCCGGGCAGCAGGTTCTTCAGCTCAAAGCGGCCCTCGCCGTCAATAACGTCGACCGGCGACCTGTTCGTGAACAGCAGGCCGTAGGAAAAATCGCTGGCCACCTGAATGCTGGGCTGCTGATTGCTTTCCACAATCGGCCGCCCTGCGTCGTGCCTGAGCGACGCCAGGTCGCCCATGATTCGCCCGCGCACGATGAAATCAGGGCCCACCTCGAAACGCAGATTCTCCGCGCCGGCGTAGATGTGCGGAAAGAGTCGGCGGCCATGTTCTTGAGCTTCGACCAAGAACGCGTATTGGCTGCCGTCGTCCAGGCTGTCGAGCGTGAAACGGCCTGCCTCATCGGTTGTAGCCAGCACGGGCCCGCTATCGCCATTCTTCTCTCCAGCATTTCCCGGACCGACTTGAAGTGCTGAACGCACCGTCGCGCCGGCGATGGTGCGGCCATTCTCGTCGACGACGACACCCACGGTCGGCGTCGCCCGCGACATCTGCACTACTATGTCTTTGTCGGGTTCGAGGGTCAGCTTCTTGCGAGACCACGTTTGATAGCCGGACGCTTTGATGGTTACGTCGACCAAATCGCGCGAGGCGTGTTCAACAGTGATCGTGCCCCCCTCGTCGGACTTGATCGGCGCGTTCATACCCCCTTGCAACTCGGTCAAAAACAACGAGGCTTTGCCATCAGCGACAGGCTGCCCTTGGTCATTCACCAGCTTGAAGCGCGCGGCAAATCCAGGGTCGAGCACGATCTGTATTCCGCTTTTCGCGTCGCCCGGCCGCAACTGCAATGGACCCACAACAGCGGGTGCATAGCCCGGAGCGTGGATCGCCAGCGAAACGACGCCGGGCCGAAACTTTTGGGAAAACGCCGGTGTCGCAAGGTTTAGCGATTTTTGGTCGCTTCCTTGTTCATGGACACTTCGCAAATCCGCGTAAAGCTCCGCCGGAAGCGCGCGGCCGTCGCTGGTCGTAATCGTACCGGACAGCATTGCCTGTTCCGCTCCGGCCGAAATGACGGGACGCACCCGATCGCGCTCAGCGTCCAGCACGGCCAGCCGCTCTCGCGGCGAGAGAATCTCGGCGGCTAGCGCCACGCCGACCTGTGTGCCGCGCCACAGTCCGAGTACCGCAACGAAACTCAAGCACGTGCTGACGAGCAACGCCGTCCAGGAGACGCGCATCTCAGGGCGATAGTTAGCCACGAGCAGGCGCTTGATCCGGTCGGCGACCACACCTCCGCGATGGGCCGGTAGCGCCGCGGCCGCCGCCAAGATCTGCCCGAGATGCTGGCGCTCGGTCCAATCGGCCAAAGTTTGCGCATAGGTCACGGTGCCACCGCTGAGGGCGACGGCGCATCGGTCGCAGCAAGCTTCGCGCTCCTGCCGGATCTGACGGTTGATCCACCACACCGCAGGATTGAAGAACAGCGCCGCTTCGACAAGCATTTGCACGAGGTTCACCAGGTAGTCGTGCCGGCGAATGTGCGCCAATTCGTGCGCCAAGATGGCCTCGGCACTTTCGGTGGGCATACCTAGGATCATCGCAGCAGGCAAAAGAACTACCGGCCGCACGACGCCGAGCACGGCCGGTCCAAATTCGCCGCCATCGATCAAGCGAATCGCGCGGCGAATGCCCAGCCGCTCTCGAAGCGATGCGAGCAACAGGTGCAACCGGCCGTCGATCAGTTCGTTGCCTTGGGTCAGACGTCGCGCGCCGGTCACCAGCCATGCCATCCGCGCCAGCATGAGGAGTACGCCGCTCAGCCAGGTCAGGACACCGGCCGTGTAGAGGCGACGATCGATGGCCGGCGATCGCGGCGGCGCGTCAGCATCGTACGAGAAGTCGCCTGTTGTATCGGCGGCGTTCTCGTCGGGGTTGCCAGGCCGGGCGAGTGATGCCTCGGCCTGGCGACCCTGCGACCTCTTCGTTTCGTTGGTCGCGGTTTCGCGCGGACCGGCGAGCGCCGTCGTTCGATAATCGAGCACGGACCAGGTGACGAGGCAGCCCAAGACCACCGCAGCCAGCGCCGCGAGCGACATTAAGTAGCGTGCCTGAGCATTGCGCGCGGGAACTGCGCGCAGAACGAACCACAGCCCGACCGCTGCCGCGGCGCCCTGCCAGAGGCTATGAACGAGCGCCGTCACGAGATGCTGCCAACTGGGCCCGGACAGCCAATCAAGGAGCGTCGTGATTCCGGCCGCTAGGTCCGCCATGGGTTGCCGCCTGTCCCTAATTTCTTCTTGGCTATTTCTTCTTGGCCTCGGCCAGCACCCGGCGAATCTCGGCCAACTCCTCGGCATCGACGCGGGTGCTCTCGAGCAGACATTGCAGAACCTGCGCAGGGCTGCCACCGAAGACGTTGGCCAGCATGTCCTTCATCAGCGGCCGTAGCACTTGCTGCCGCTTGACTGCGGCGCGATACACGTTCGCCAGCCCCTGTTGCTTGTGGGTCGCGAGTCCTTTCTTCTCCAGGTTCTGGAGCAAGGTCAGTACCGTGGTATAGGCCCGGTCTTTGCCGTCGGGCATCGCGGCGCGAACGTCGTGTACCGACGAGGGTCCACGTTCCCATAGCACGGCGAGCACTTGCAATTCGACGTCGGACGGAGGCAGGGGGGGCACGGCGTTGGTCCTTCACGTGAGCGAGGAATATCCACTAGCGACGTAGTATCTACTATTTACATAGTGGAGTCAACGTTTTTGTTTGAGCGGATCTGGAGAAGTGGTTCGATGGCTCGGCGTCCTCTCAGGCGTGCTCGACAGTCGGCGGGTAAAGGTAGGGCGTTGTTCGGAGTGCTCGAGCACCCCTTGCGGAAAAGGGGCCCTGGCGGCGCGAAGGACCGAGCGTTTAAACTGAGCCAGTCGGGGAACCGCTGCCCCTGCCTCACGAACAAATCCCCAGCCCAGAATCGCATGGAAGCGCTGCTCGCCATTCTCCGCAAGTACTGGGGTTACGACGCGTTCCGCCCGCTGCAGGGCGAGGCGATGAGCGCCGTCGTTGCCGGACGCGACTCGGTGGTGGTGCTGCCGACGGGGGGCGGAAAGTCGCTCTGCTTTCAGGCCCCCGCGTTGCACATGCCTGGCCTGGCACTGGTGGTGTCCCCGCTGATCTCGCTGATGAAAGATCAGGTCGACACGCTGGTCGATTGCGGCGTGCCGGCCGCCTGCGTCAACAGTACTCTCACGCCCGCCGAGCGCCGCGCCGTGGCCGACCAGGTGCGATCGGGCCGTTTGAAGCTCTTGTATCTCTCGCCCGAGCGGCTGATGACCGAGCAGACGCTGGGCTTCTTGCAAAACGTCGACGTGTCGTTCATCGCCATCGACGAGGCGCATTGCATCAGCGACTGGGGGCATGATTTCCGACCGGAGTATCGAGCTCTCCGGCAGTTGAAGGAAGTCTTCCCGGGTATTGCCCTGCACGCGTATACCGCCACGGCAACCGAGCGCGTGCGCACGGATATCGCCGCACAGCTGGGACTCGACGAGCCCGAGATCCTGGTCGGCTCATTCGATCGTCCCAACCTGGTGTACCGCGTCGCGCGACGCACCGACCGGTTGCGGCAGATTCGCGAAGTGATCGACCGCCATCGCGACGAGTCGGGCGTTATCTATTGCATCCGCCGGACGGACGTCGAAAGCCTGTGCGCCGAGCTTGTTGCCCTGGGCCATCAGGCGTTGCCGTATCATGCCGGCATGGCCGATGAGGATCGCCGCAAGAACCAGGACGCCTTTATCAACGACCGGGCCAAGATCATCGTGGCCACGGTCGCCTTCGGCATGGGCATCGACAAATCGGACGTGCGTTTCGTGATCCATGCCGCCGCGCCGAAATCGCTGGAAAATTATCAACAGGAAAGTGGTCGTGCCGGCCGCGACGGCCTGGAGGCCGAATGCTGCCTGTTCTATTCGGGCGCCGACTTTCAGACGTGGCGCAGCCTGCAAAGCGAGCTAGCGCCCGAGGCGCTTGAAGCTGCCGAGCAACTATTGGCGGGCATTGAGCGATTTTGCGTTGGCGTCGGCTGCCGGCATCGGTCGATCATCAATTATTTCGGTCAGGAGCCGCCGGCCGAAGCGTGCGGCGCTTGCGACGTCTGCCTGGGGGAACTCGATTACGTGGCCGATGCGCTCGTCATTGCGCAAAAGATATTGTCGTGCGTGTTGCGGCTGAACGAGCGCTTTGGAGCGGCCTACACGGCGGCCGTACTGGCGGGCTCGCGCGAAGAGCGCATTTTGGCCTCAGGTCACGATCAACTGAGCACCTACGGCATTCTCGGTGAGCACGACCGGCGCGAGGTGCGCGCCTGGATCGATCAACTGGTCGAGCAACAGTTTCTAGAAAAAGTCGGCGAGTACTCGACGCTCTCCGTACGGCCCGAGGGGCGTCGGCTGTTGCGCGGCGAGGTAACGCCGCAATTGCTGAAGCCGGCCGAGCGCCCGCGCCGCGAGGCAAAGGTTTCGCTCGATTCCTGGCAAGGGGTCGACCGCGGCCTGTTCGATGCTTTGCGGAAGTGGCGGCGCAACAAAGCCGACGAGCGGGGCATTCCGCCCTTCATCGTTTGCGGCGATGCCACGCTGCGCGACCTGGCCCGCCGCCGGCCGTCGAACGAGGAGAGCCTGCTGGAAGTACACGGTATCGGCGAAAAGAAGTGCGCCGAGTACGGCCAGGAACTGTTGCCCGAGATCGCGGCTTACTGCCAGCGGCAGCGATTAACACAGGATGTGAGTTCGGGGACCCCGGCACGCTCGCGCCGATAAAGAACTTGCGAAACGAAGCTCCGTCCCTCAGGGCACAATCTCTGGTGGTTGCTGCCTCAAGAAGTTTTGCGTCCTTTGAATCTTGATCCGCATCTCTTCGAGCGTTGCCGCGTGAAGTTGCCAGTCTTCCGTCAATGGTCTTGGAATCGTGCAGCGGAACGTCAGGCGGGGATGCTCGCGCGAGTCGCAATTCCGGTAAATCATTACGCCGCGGAAGGTTTCGACGGGACCCGTGTACATAGCCCCGATTTTACCAGCATGCAGGTTCGCCGGTCCATCGATTTGGCCCATGCCCGTCGCGAACTTACAATGGCCAGAACGCTTCCGACCAATTGCCGCCGTTTATTCGCCGGAGGGATCATGTCAGCGCTGTTGCACGTGAGCTTGCTGCTAACGGTCTTGGGTGCTGACCCTGCCAATCCCGCGGTCACCCCGACGCCTCCGCCGCCCGGCACGCACGTCGTAACGCTGCCGCGGCACAATTTCACGCTGCCGGTGGGCTTCGAAGTCATGGTCGCTGCCGGTGCGCCTTTGATCGAGCGGCCGATCCATGCCGATTTCGACGAGCAGGGGCGGCTCTACGTCTGCGAATCCTCAGGCACCAACGACAAGGTCGAGAAGCAACTCGCCGAAAAGCCGCATTGGGTCATGCGCCTCGAAGACACGGACGGCGACGGCACGTTCGACCGGGCCACGAAATTCGCCGACAAGCTGATGTTCCCCGAAGGGATGATGTGGCTGGATGGCTCGATCTACGTCGCTGCGCCGCCATCGATCTGGAAGCTGACCGATACCGACAACGACGGCGTCGCGGACCAGCGCGAGGAATGGTTCGCCGGCAAGACCTTGGGCGGCTGCGCCAATGACCTGCACGGTCCGTACGAGGGCATCGACGGTTGGATCTATTGGGCCAAGGGAGGCTTTGGCCAGCAAACCTACGACCGGCCCGGCAAGGAGCCGTTCGTGACGCGCGCGGCGCACTTATTTCGTTCGCGGCCCGACAATTCGGGCATCGAGCCCGTGATGACCGGCGGCATGGATAACCCGGTCGAGATCGCGTTCACGCTGGGCGGCGAACGTATCTTCGACACGACGTTTTTTCAGCATCCCGGCGGCGGGCAGCGCGACGGTTTGATCCATGCCATCTACGGCGGCGTGTATGGCAAGGAGCACAATGTGATCGACGGCCATCCGCGCACGGGCGATTTGATGCCGCCGATGACGCATTTCGGCGCCGCGGCGCCGGCGGGGCTGATGCGCTACGAATCGCGGACGTTCGGCAACGATTTTGCCAACAATCTCTTTGCCGCGCAGTTCAACATGCACAAAGTCTCGCGCCATGTGATGGTGCCTGCGGGAGCCACTTTCCAAACGCGCGACCACGATTTTCTGGTTTCGGACAATCTCGATTTCCATCCCACCGACGTGCTGGAAGACGCCGATGGCAGCCTGGTCGTGATCGATACGGGCGGTTGGTACAAGCTCTGCTGCCCTAGCTCGCAACTGTGGAAGCCCGAGATCGCCGGCGGGATTTACCGTGTTCGCCGCGCGGGCGCAAAGGCCGTGGCCGATCCGCGCGGATTGAAGCTTGCCTGGTCGGACGCTACGCCAGACGCACTCGCCGAGCGCTTGGCCGATGCTCGCCCCGCCGTGCGCCGCCGGGCGCTGCACGAACTAGCGCGCCGCGGCAAGGGGGCTGTCCCGGCGGTTGCCCAAGTGCGCGCCACATCGCGTGACGTCGGCGCGCGAGCTCGCGCCGTATGGACCCTGGCACGAATCGAAGGGGACGACGCGCGGGCGGCCATTCGTGCGGCGCTGGCCGACAGCGATGAAACCGTGCGACAGGCCGCGATTCACGCCACCAGCGTCGCGCGCGATCGCACCGCGGTCCCGCACTTGATCAAAATCCTGCGATCGGGCACGCCACAAAACCGCCGCGCGGCGGCCGAAGCGCTCGGGCGGCTCGACGATCGAAAGGCCGTGCCTGCGCTTTTGCAAACGGCGGGCGAAGAGCTCGACCGCACGCTGGAACATTCGGTCATTTACGCGCTGATCGAGTTGGCGGCGCCGAAAGAAACCGCCGACGGGCTGGCCAGTGCCAACCCCGGCACGCGTCGGGCGGCTCTGCTGGCCATGGATCAAATGTCCGGCGGCGGGTTGCAGCCCGAGGTCGTGGCCGCGTTGGTTGCAGGGCCGGATGCGAGCGTGCGGGACGCGGCGGCCTCGCTTCTGCTGCGGCATGGCGAATGGGCGGTGGCTCTCGCGCCGTGGCTGGCGCGCGAGTTGGCGACCGGCGCTTTGACCGGCGACAAAGCCGAACTGATGGGGCGCTTGCTCGCGCATTTCTCGGGCGAGGAGAGCGTTCAGCAATTGATGGCCGCGCGACTGGCGGAAAAGTCTGTAACCGACACGGAACGCCGCGGCTTGTTGCAGGCGATGTCCCAGGCCGGGCTCAAGCATTTGCCCGCCTCATGGGTCGCGCCGGTGACGCGCGTTTTGGAATCGGGCGATGCGGTCCTGCTTCCCTTGGCGGTGGCCGTGGTGCGGGCGATGCCGGCCGGCGAGTCGCAGGCCGCTGACGTGCGCGCCGCCCTGGTGGCCGCCGCCGCCAACGAGCAACTGAGCGAAGGGGTCCGGCTCGATGCTCTGGCCGCTACGCCGGGGGGACTCGGCAACGTGCAGCCGACGCTGTTCGATTTCGTGCGTAAGAATCTGGCTGCCGACGCGCAGGTCTCGGTGCGACTGGCCGCGGCCGACGTGTTGTCGAAAGCACAACTCGACGACGCGCAGCTGTTGGCGCTGGCCGATTCCGTCCGCACAGCCGGCCCACTCGAAATCGAGCGTCTGGTCGCGCCCTTCGCTAAGAGCAAAAACGACAAGGTGGGGCGCACCGTGATCGCGGCTCTGGCCAGCAGTCAGGCTTTGCCCAATGTGCGGGCCGAAACCTTGCAGGAAGTCTTCAAGGATTACGAGCCGGCGGTGCAGCAAGAGACCAAGACGCTTTACGACTTGCTGGCCGCCAGCACCGCCGAGCGCATGGCCAAGATCGAAGAGTTGCTCACGCTGTTACCCCATGGTGATATCAAGCGCGGACAGTTGGTCTTCAACAGTCAGAAAGCAGCGTGCGCCACTTGCCACGCTATCGGCTACCTGGGCGGCACGGTCGGGCCCGACCTGACGCACGTCGGCAAGATCCGCAGCGAGCGCGATCTGCTCGAAGCCATCGTTTTCCCCAGCGCCAGCTTCGTGCGCAGCTACGAGCCGATGACGATCACGACCCATGGCGGCCAGGTACACAACGGCATCGTGCGGAAAGATGCGCCGGACGAAGTAATCCTGGTTCTGAACGCCAAGGACACGGTCCGCGTCGGCCGCGAGGAGATCGACGAAATGATTCCCGGCAGCACGTCGATCATGCCGGCCGGTCTCGACAAGCAACTCACGGCTGACGAGCTGATCGACCTGGTGACGTTCTTGCGCGCGGCGAAGTAGAGTGAGCGTCGCTTGCCGGTTGGCGTGACGTTATATTGGCACTCATGTCGCCGGTGAACAGTATTCTTGCACGCAGTCAGGCGTTTTGTGAGCGCTTCGGCCTCGAGTTGCCGATCTTGCTCGCGCCGATGGCCGGTGCCTCGCCACCGGCGCTGTCGATTGCCGTGGCCAACGCCGGGGGCCTGGGGGCTTGCGGGGCGCTGTTGATGCAGCCCGCCGCGATCCTGCAATGGGCGACCGACGTGCGGGCCGGCACTGCCGGTCCGTTTCAATTCAACTTGTGGATTCCTGATCCACCGCCTGTGCGGGACGAAACGCACGAAGCGCGGGTCCGTGAGTTTCTCGCGCAATGGGGACCGGCCGTTGCGCCTGAGGCCGGCACGCCGAGCTTGCCCGATTTCGCGGCGCAGTGCGACGCGCTGCTGGCCGCCGCGCCGCGCGCGGTTTCCTCGGTGATGGGGCTTTACCCGCTGGACTTTGTGAAGCGACTCAAAGCGCGTGGCATCGCTTGGATCGCCAATGTCTCGACCTTGGCCGAGGCTCGGGCGGCCGAGGAGGCGGGCGCCGACGTGATCGCCGTGCAGGGGATGGAAGCCGGCGGGCATCGCGGCTGCTTCGATGCCGCGGCGGCCGAACGAACGATGATCGGGCTGTTTGCGCTGCTGCCGGCGGTGGTGGACGCCGTGCGCGTGCCCGTCGTGGCCACCGGCGGCATCGCCGATGCGCGCGGCGTGGCGGCGGCGCTCGTGCTGGGCGCTTCGGCGGCGCAAATCGGCACTGGTTTTTTGCGCTGTCCGGAGGCCGACATCGATCCGGCCTGGGCCGACGCGATCGGACGAACGCCGCCCGAGGGGACAATGATTACACGTGCCTTCAGCGGGCGCGCCGGACGCAGCATCGCGACGAACTACACGCGCGCGGCCGCGGCGCCGGATGCTCCACGGCCGGCGCCGTATCCGGTGCAGCGCGGGCTGACAGGCCCGATGCGCACGGCGGCCAACCGCGAGCACGACGTCGAGCGTATGCAGGCGTGGGCCGGTCAGAGCGCGGCACTTTCGCGCGCCGTGCCGGCCGGGCAATTGACGCGCGAGCTGTGGCAGGGCGCGCAGGAATTGCTCGGCTGATAAGGCAACATTCATCGCCACACGGGTGACGCATCATGCGAAGGTGTTTTAGTCGACCGTCTCGCGTGCTTGCAAGCATCATGTTGGCACTTACCTTCGCGCTTGCGCTTCCTGGGACGTCATCGATAGCGGCCGAGACGATCGACATCGGCGCGCGGCGTGAACTGTTCGTAGATCAAGAGCTGATCGACCGGTTGGAAGGAGCACGGCTGGAAATCGGGCGTCCGCAATCGGGCGGCGTGGCCGTGGCCTTTGATCGGTCGTGGGAGGGGCCCTTCGCCTTTTACACGACCATCATCCAGGACGGCGGCAAGTTCCGCATGTATTACCGCGGCGCCTCGAATGTGCCGGGCTATCGCTACACGATTTGCTATGCCGAAAGCGCCGACGGTATCCACTGGACCAAGCCCGACCTGGGGCTGGTTGAGATCAATGGCTCGAAGGCGAACAACGTTTTGCTGCTCGAGAATCAATGCCTGGCACCTTTTCTCGACACGCGTCCCGGCGTGCCCGCCGACGAGCGCTACAAGGGAAACGTGTTCGTCGAGAAGCGGTTCGGCGCGCCGGAAGCGGGCTTGCGCGGCTATGTCTCGGCCGATGGGTTGCGCTGGCGGCCGGTCGATGGGAACGTGATTCTGCACGAAGAGTTCAAGAACAACTTCGATTCGCAGAACGTCATGTTCTGGTCGGCGGTCGAGAGCAAGTACGTTCTCTTCGCGAGGCATTCGCAGGACGGCGTGCGGGCACAAGCCCGGGCGACGTCCGACGATTTTCGTCATTGGGCGCCGCAGGTGCCGATGAGCTACAGCGATACGAATTCAACCACTCCCTCGGCGCAGCTCTATACCAGCCAGGTGCAGCCTTATTTTCGCGCTCCACACATTTACATCTCGCTGCCCGGCCGGCTGATGGCCGGGCGCCGGGTGTTGACCAAGGAGCAGGAAGCGCGGCTCGACATCGATCCACTGGGTGGTGGTGCGGGCGATTGTGCCGATGGAGTGCTGCAGACGACGCGCGCGGACTCGACACGCTTCGATCGCACGTTCCAGGAGGCGCTCGTGAGGCCAGGGCCGGGCGACGGCAACTGGGTATCGCGCACCAACTACCCGGCTTGCGGCATTATTCAGACCGGCCCGGGTGAAATGTCGATTTTCGCGCAGCGGTATTACGGGCAGAAGACCGCGCACTTGGAGCGATTGACGCTGCGTCTGGATGGTTTGGCTTCGCTCCACGCGCCCTTCGCCGGCGGCTTTCTGCTCACGAGGCCCTTGCAATTTGCCGGCGGGGCGCTCGAAATCAACTGCTCGACAAGCGCCGCGGGCGGCATTCGGATCGCGATCGAAAACGGGGATGGCGAGCCGCTGCCGGGTTACACGCTGGCCGACGCCGACGAAATCACGACCGATGATCTGGCCCGCGTCGTGACCTGGCAGGGGAAGAGCGACGTCAGCAAACTCGCGGGACAACCGGTGCGCCTGCGCCTCGAGCTGCGCGACGCGGATGTTTACTCATTTCGGTTTCGGCCGATGTAGGCGGCTTCTTACGTCCACGTGCGAGCCGGGCGACCATGAGTTTCTTGACGCGATGGTGGTACGTTTTGACAAGGAATCGTTTCGCACGGCCGATGTGGGAACGCGCGGTCATCGTTTCTTTCGATGATCATCAAATCTCGGCAACATATCCGCCGTCCGCCAGGTCTCCGCACGGACAAACACAGGCGATTGCTTGGGCAGATGTTACCTGTCTGGCGATCGAGACGAACAGCAGCGGACCGTCGGGTGCCGACTTCTGGTATCTTCTCGAAGGTGAGGGTGGAAAGCTCTGCGCATTTCCACTGGGCGCTGCTGGCGGAGGAGAAGCCGTTGCGGAGTTTTCCAAAAGATTTCCGGAATTCGACGGCGAGGCATTCAGGAATGCGATCGGTTCAACCACTGAGGCGCGCTTTGTTTGCTGGAAACGCGGCGGCGGCGAATGACGCGACGCAACGCGCATGAGATCAATCCGGCCGCTCGAAGTTCGTTAGCCAGTCCTCGTTGAACTCGGCGTGCTTGATGGCGTAGCGGCGGAACGTGTACGTGACGTGAATCTTGCCGTCGGCCGTCTGGATGATGCAGGGATACGAATACTCGCCGGGGTTGCATTCCAGGCTCAGCGGTTTCTCCCACGTTTTTCCTTCGTCGAGCGAACGGACGATGGCTAGCGGCGTGCGCTTGGTCTGCGAATCGTTGTACACCAGCAGCAAGTGCCCGTTGGCCAGCTTTGTCATCGTGATGCCCGAGTCGGGGTTTTGCAGCGGTGTCGGTTCTGCCTTGCTCCATGTCTGACCGGCGTCACGCGATTCGATATGGGTGATGAACCGGGCGTGGCGCAGCATGGCCAGCAGGCTGCCGTCGTTGCGCTCGATGACGGCCGGCTGGCTGCCGCCGCTGGTGAATCCGGCGCGCTCCCAGCGTGCGGCGCCGGGCTTATGCACGAGGAAGTGCGAGCCCTCGACCTCGTCCTCGAGGCCTTCGACGGGCAAGAGCAACGTGCCGTCGCCGAGCGCGACGGGTGGATTGCGCGGGACGCACCATAGCGTTTCATCGAACATTGGACGATCTTCGCTCCACGTCACGCCATGATCGGTCGACGTGCGATAGAACAACCGGCAGCGGTCCCAGCCCTGGCCGCGTCCCATGGGCCGCGTTCCCTCCATGCGACACCACACGATCCAGATGCGATCGTCCGCGGGGTCGCGAAAGATCACGCCGTTGCCTGGCGGCTGCGGGCCACCAGGGATGAGCGCCTGGGGCGCGCTCCAATTCTTTTCGCCCGGCTTCTTGCGCGCGAGAAACAAAGTCTGGTCGTGCGCCGATTCATAGGTGCCGCCGTACCACAAGCAGAGCAGATCGTGATTCGCGGCTTCGCAGATCGTTGAGCAATGATGCGCGGGCGCTGCGGGTATTTTCTCGAAGACTAGCTCCGAGGAAAACGAGATCGTGCCGTAAGGATCGTCGAAGTCGCGCTGTTCGCCGATCGTGGCCAGCGGCGTGCCGGCGAGTGGCCCTTGAGCCGTGGCGACCGGCTGCTTGCGCAGGACGGCCAGCACGGCGGCTTCGTAGGCGGCGCGTCTTTTTTCGTCCCCCAGGCTGCCGTGGAACGCGAGCGCACCACGTTTGTCGAGCAGGAAAACTTCCGGCGTCATCGTGGCCGCGAATTGCTTCGTCACGGCGCCGTCGCGATCTCGATAGACGGGAAAGATCAAGCCGCGGCGCTGGGCAAACGTACGCAGCTCATCGTCCGATTCGACCGCATTCGCCGCGACGCCGACGACCAGCACGCCGCGATGACGAAACCTGGCATATAGCTTGTCGATGTCGGCGATCGCCTGCACGGTCGCCGGGCAGCGACTGGATATGAACAGCACCGCCGTCGCGGGCCGCTCGGCATAATTTTCCATTTCAATCGTGTCGCCGGCGAGGGTCGTCAACGCAACCTTGCCAGGCGATTGACCGATGTCGAGCGCGCGCGACGGCGCCGTGACCGAGAACGTTGTAAGTACCAAGAGCAAGGTGTACCACGCGAGGCGCATCGAGGAATTCCTTGATAAATGCCGAGGCAGTAACAGGCCACAAGTCCCTGCGGAGCTGAACTATAGGCGGGCGGGCGACGGTTCTCAAATTCGCGCCGATCGCTACGACTGGACCGCTCGGCGGATGACCTATAATTCTCGGTGGCCGGTGAGGCGGAATCCGGTCGGAAAGGATCGGGGCATTCGACTCGCCAAGACGGCGCGGGTGGTCACTCACGAGATACAGCCGCGAGGTTTTGCCATGCTCCGCCGACGATTCGTATTCTGGGTCGGGTTTGGCCTGTTCGGCCTGGCCGAAAAGTTGCGCGCCAGTTCGTTCGACGATCTGGCCGCCGCGCTGATGCGCAGCGCCGAATTGAAAAGCCCCGGCGCCTCGGTTGCGAGCACGAAGGCCGCCGTCACCGACGTCAAGCCCGAGCATTGGAGCCTGGCCGGCAACAACACCTGGCAGTGGTACGAACGCGAGAACCTGATCGACGGCCGCTGGAAGATCACCGGCATTACGACGCCCGTGCATCGTGTCACGGGCGAGCGCTTTACCGGCCGCACAGGATATCTCGACGAAAGCCTGGTGCCGGCGCAGTTTCGCCCCGTCCTCCAAGCAAGTCATGCCGAAGCGGCGCCGAATGCCGGGATCGAAAGCGACGCGGGTAAGCCCAGTGCGATGCGGATGGCGCGGCACGGTCGGCCGCCGAGCCGCTGGCTGCGCAGCCTCAACGCCGACGAGTTGCGGATCTGGCTCCGCACGATCGACCCGCCCGAAGCGGGCGTCGAAGGGATGACCTTCTTCGAGCATCTGACGCGCGATCACTCGTTCGACGCCGTGAAGATCACGGGCCTGACCGAAGACGAGCAGGCTAAGTTGCATGCCGCCGCGCACGCGGGGTATTGATCACGAAACTTGCGGGACCGTGAATTCGGTAGTTTGCCCGCTTGGTTTTCGCGGCAACTCGGCGATAATCTACGTCGCATGTCGAGTACACATTCCAGCCTGCCGCGAGATACTCTTTCCGGCCTGCGCGTGGCCTTTGCCGGGAAATTAGCCGGATTGACCAAGCGCGAGGCGCAGCAACTGGTGCGCGCGCATGGCGCCACGACGGTCGATGATCTTGCGGGAGCCGATCTCGTGATTCTCGGCGAAGCTTCGCCGAATCAGGAAATCGGCGCACTTTTGGGACATGACGCCAGCCAGGCTTTATCTGACGGCAAGCTAGTGGCGCTTAACGAAACGCAACTATGG
This sequence comes from Pirellulales bacterium, assembly GCA_035546535.1. NCBI lineage: Bacteria > Pseudomonadati > Planctomycetota > Planctomycetia > Pirellulales > Pirellulales bacterium. Next base: position 22,730 of record DASZWQ010000156.1, read on the forward strand.
CAGCGCCTTGGCCTGATCGAACTGGACTCAAACGTCAGCCGCATGTACACGCCCGCGATGCTGGCCGAATTGATCGGCGTGCCCGTGGCCACGGTGCGGCGCTGGCACCGCTGCGGATTACTGGCGGCCGGGCGGCAGTTCGGCCAGTTGGCCTATTTTGATTTCGCCCAGGTGGCCACGGCCCGTCAACTGTCAGCGCTTTCGGCGGCGGGAGTTTCGCAGCGCCAGATCGAAAAACAGTTCTCGGCCCTAGCCCGTTGGTTTCCCGATGCGCGGGGGACAACTGCCCAGGCTCCGCTGGTTGTCGAGGGGAAGCGACTGCTGGTGCGCGCCGGCGAGGGTCTGGTCGAAGCCCATGGCCAGCAGCGGCTCGATTTCGACAGCCGCGATAACAGTTCGGCATCCGATGCCGTGACCGAAGCCGTTGTGCCGCTGGGGGCCGCGGCCGAATCGCCTCTGACCGGTCCGGAGGACATGGTCGAGTCGGCGCATGCGCTCGAGGATAACGGACAACTGGAGCTGGCGGCCGAAATGTATCGCGCAGCTTTGGCCGCCGGTGGTCCGCATCCGGAAACTTGTTTCGCCCTGGCCGACGTGCTGTACAGGCTGGGCGATCTCAACGCGGCCCGTGAGCGTTATTACATGGCCATCGAGCTGGATGAAAACTACGTCGAGGCCCGGGCCAACCTCGGGTGCGTGCTGGCCGAGACGGGGCAGCTGGACCTGGCGGTGTCTGCCTTCGAGGGAGCGCTGGCCTGCCACCCGGACTTTCCCGATGCGCACTATCACTTGGGCCGGGTGCTGGATGAGCTGGGCCGCACCGAACAGGCGGCCGAGCATTGGCGGAGTTTTCTCGAACTGGCCCCGGACAGCCCCTGGGCGGCGGCGGCGCGCGAGCGTTTGTCTCTCTAAATCACTCCGCCCCCTTGTTCCGCCCGACGAGCCATTGTGACCGCGTGGCGCCGAGCGGCAACTAACGGCAAACCTCCGTGGTAGGGGCCGAGCACTCAGGCGGCTCGACAGAAGCCATTACGCAACCGGCGGTTATCGCAATGCGAGCCGCGCTGGAGTGCCGTCCGGGGTTGCAAAACAAAGCTCAAAGCGTATCTTCGTAGGGAGTTACGGTCGCTGCCAGACCGCAGGTCTAGGGCCGGTAGAAGCAAACGCACGATGCGGCGCGGCCTCGTGCGGCCTGTAGACTTTGGCGAGCGCGAGTGACATGGATCAGTTTCTTTACCATTACAAGCCGGTCGATCCGACGACGTGGGTCTACCTGTCGTCGTTATTGACGATCGCTATCTATTTCAAGTTCAGCCGCGTGTGGAGCGTGCGGAACCTGGACTTGATCGGCTTGGTTGCGCTCGCGCCGGGACTCTTGATGGTGCAGCAGGGGGGAGCGGCCGGGCAGATCGGTTACGCCTGGTTGTTTGCCACCGGTGGATTTTTTCTGATCCGCCTGCTGATCGACCCCATGATGGTGCGCCGACCGCTGTTGGAGCCAAACCTCTTGCCTGGGGGGCTGACCTTTGCCGCTGTGTCGCTCTGTGTCTTCCTGATGGTCAATGCCATGACCCGGGAAATTACGGATAGCGATCTCGATGGTCCGCGCCGCCTGGACGAAATGCTTTCGAATACCGAAACGCAGCAAGAAGCCGATGCCAGCCTGGCCACGCACGGCCCCGCTTATCCTTGGATGCACTTGCTGGCCAGTATTCCCATGAAGACTTTGGTCGTGAAAGAGGCTGCCGGCACGGTCGCCCCTGAGGAGCTGCGCGAGCGGGAATACTCGGCGACGGCGCGGTTGATGGCGATCCTTTCGCACCTGGCGGTCGTCATTGGCATGGTGCTGATCGGCGCCCGGCATTTTGGCAGCGCGCGCACCGGAGTTGCGGCGGCTGTCTTGTATTTGCTGCTGCCTTACACAGCACAGATGACCGGCCGCGTCGAGCACGTCCTGCCGGCGGCCCTGGTCGTATGGGCCGTGTTCTTCTATCGCCGACCGCTGATCGCGGGCATGCTTCTGGGCCTGGCGACGGGCGTGATCTATTATCCGATCTTTTTATTGCCCTTGTGGGTGGGCTTCTACTGGCATCGCGGCTTGTTGCGTTTCGCGGTTGGCTTCCTGGCGATGCTCGCTCTGGTGATGGGGATGCAGTTCTTCGCCGTGGGAGGGCTGGAGCCCCTTTTCGCGCAAGCTCGGCAGGTCTTCGGTTGGACGAGTCTGTCGCCCGAGGACAGCAGCGGCTTCTGGAGTTTCAACGAGTCGACGAACCCGTACCGTTTGTCGGTGCTGGCGGGCTATGCCGCTCTTTGTGCCAGCTTCGCGCTGTGGCCGGCGCAGAAGAATCTCGGCACGCTTTTGAGCTGCTCGGCGGTAGTCATGCTGGGGACGCAGTTCTGGCAGCCGCAGGAAGGAGGCCTGTTCATGGGGTGGTACCTGCCGCTCTTGCTGCTGACGATCTTCCGTCCGAATCTGGAGGATCGCGTGGCATTGTCGGTGCTCGGCGATGGTTGGCTGTCGTACGGCAAGCGCAACCCGTCGATCCGGGCGGCGTAGGCCGAGTCCGCTTCGTCGACGCCATCGACGCGTTTGCATCGCGGCAAGCTTATTCGGCAGCGCCGAAAAAGCATGGAACCCGGCCGGCCCCATGTAGTAGTCGTCGCGAACGCGCGCTGTGCCATGCTTTTTCGCCAACGGCGAATAAGTGCTTACCTCGCTGACGGGAACCGAGCCGCCTGGATTCACTCGCCCAGCGTGGCGGGGCTGACGCCGATATCGACGATCGAACAGGCCGCGATCGCATTCAGGCCCAGTTCCTTCGCCCGGGCCAGAACTTGCGGGCTTTCGGTGCCGGGATTGAGCCATAGTTCGTCGCAGCCCTTGGCCGCGATTTCGTCCAGGACCTGTAGCACGACCGGCGGTGGCAAATAGACGCTGATGCGGTTCAGCTTCGGGGCAGGCACTTCGGCCAAAGTATGGGAAACCGGAAGCCCTTCGATCTGACCCCCTTTGGGATTTACGGGAAAGACGTCGTATCCCTGCTGCGAGTAGGCACGGACGGCCTTGTTACCGAACTTCGTTCGATCGGGACTGGCGCTAAGAATGGCGATCGTGGGTTTGGACATGGCGTTTTTCCTCTAAAGCCCCGTATCGTCTTTCCGGACCGGCCGTTGACCGGGACCGCGCACGCGTAGTACTCGAACCTCATCCTCGACTACGGTAAATAGCACACGGTACGCCCTGCCACGGCGCGTACGAAAAATCTTCTGACGAATTTCGTAGTTGAGAAACTGTGATTCGACGGCGATTTCAGCCAAGTAGGGGTTCGTTCCGATCGCCGTTAACACTTCAAGAAACGCTTCGTACCATCTTGCCGCGCCTTGAGCCCTTGTGGATCCAGGCGAAAATCCTGTCAGCGTCGGCAGACGCTTGCTCCAGAACGTGCACGCGAAACGACATCAAGACAACCCATGACGACGGCGGAACTCAAAGTCGAATTCCGCTAATGGCCGCCCAGCATCGCCTCCTTGCATGTCGCTTAAAGCCTGACGCAAGGCGCCGACCGTCTCGTCGAACTCATCGACGATCGGATTCGCCTCGCGCCACAGATCGAGGGCTTCTTCGGGCGAAAGCTCGTGCCCCGTCTTCAGCGTTTCCTCCAGGAAATGCTGAAAACGCGTTAGCTCTGATATCGGATCGATGGCCATGCTGCTCACTCCTTTGGCGACACGATCAAGAACGTGCCCCGCTCTTCGCGAAAGGTTAGGGGTTCACTCGCGTTCGCGCCGCGCATCGACGTTTTGCGTGCGTTTCTGGCTGGCCAGCCAACGCTTCCAGGCCTGGCGATCGTAGCCGAAATCCTGGCCCGTCAGCGAGGCCAGGGCGTCGCGCACCGACGCGTTCTGAAATTCTCGGTTTTCGAATTTCGGAGCGTTGTTGCCGAAGGTGAACCCACCGCCCTGCGGCCCGTTGCTGAATGTCGGGTTCATATTGCCCTGCGCCTGTTGTATCTGCACGGAGTGCAGGGTCACCAGGACATCGATCAGCGGATTGATCGCATTCGGATCCTTCATGCGAGCCAAACACTCGGCGGCGCGATTGATCATGTAGTTTTCTTTCGACTTCAATCGCTTGATGTAGGTGCTCGTGGCTCGCGTGCCCGTCTGCTTTTCCAGATAATCGAGGCAGGTCAGTCGAATTTCGTCCTCCTCGTCATCCAACGAGAGTATGATCAGTGCGTCCCACGCTTCGGGCGAGCCGATCCGCGCCAGCGATTCGATGTACATTTTGCGAATCGCCTCGACCGGTTCATCTTTCAACTCCCGTTTCAGGGCGTCCACGGCCATGGGATCGTTGATCTTGGCGAACTGGGCTTGCGCCTCTTGGCTACGCTCTCCGTCCAGCCAGCGGCGCCACAGCCCGATTTTCTTGAACCATTCCTTGCGGATTTTCTCTTGCTCGCGCTTGCGCTTGATGTCTTCGATCTGTTGCGGCACGCGATACCTGCCGGAATCATCCTTGACCATGCCCTGGTCTTGAAAAATCTCGTCGCGCGTCTTCCACTCGCCGTCTTTTTTCTGGTAGCCCAGGGCCAGTCGCGCCTTCGCATGCTCGGGATCGAGTTCGATAACCCGCTCCAGATGGCGAACGCGCTGCTCATGCAGTTGCATGGTGCGGCACAATTCCGAGAGCGCCCATTGCCCCTCGACCGTATCGGGATAATCGGGCCGATGCTTGGTGTATTCGAGCTCGGCCGGCCGGGTGCGGCGCATCTCGGCGACCTGGTTCCGGTTGAGCGTGATTTCCCCGCCCGAATTGACTCTGATGACGTACTTGGTGCGCGGAGTTTCCGTCGTATTGAGCAGCGTGCCCTCGACCTGGCCACCGTTGGAGAGCACGAAGGAATCGGCGCGCAGTTCGGCCCCGATGGCCAGAACGAGAATCCAAACCGCGGTGATGGCGATGCGCGGGTTCATAGCTGCCTCCGTTCCGAGTGGCGACGGGCCACGTTAGAATCGGCGTTCCTGTAGTTCAGTATAAGGACGCCAGGAATTGAGTCGCAATGGAAGTGGGGTTACGGCGACGGTTTTTCCGCTTTTTCCGCCCCTGTCAGGCGCCAAACATGAGCGAAAGTGCAGCGCAGCATCGTGCCCAAGCCCCCCAAAAGTTGCGCTGCGCCGTGATCACGGTCAGCGACACCCGCACCCGCGATAACGATACCGGGGGGCAACTGGTCGTCGACAAACTGCAAGAGGCCGGGCACGAGATTGCCGCCCGAGAAATCATTCCTGACGACCCTGACCGGATGGCGAGCCTGGTCGACGAATTGTGTTCGCACGGCGATATTGACGCCATCCTGCTGACCGGCGGGACGGGCATCAGCAGCCGCGACCAGACCTACGAGACCATTTCACGCCTGCTCACCAAGGCGCTGCCCGGCTACGGGGAATTGTTTCGAGCGCTCAGCTACCAGGAAATCGGCGCCGCAGGCATGCTCAGCCGCGCCGTCGGCGGATTGGCAGGCCGGACCGTCGTGCTCACCATGCCCGGTTCGCCGGCCGGGGTCCGCCTGGCCATGGAAAAGTTGATTCTGCCGGAACTAGGACACCTGGTACGCGAGGCGCGCCGCTAGCAGCTTGTTGAAAAAAGCCCTCGTGGCTTTTTTCAACCTCGCCAAGTGCGAAGCAAAGCTTCGCACAGCTCGCAAAATAACGACATACGTCGATATTTTGCCATCGCATCCCTGCGATGTCGCAGCCCGTTGAGTTCTTCAACAGGCTGCTAAGGGCCGTGCCCTTCCGAGTCGGCGCAACGGCCGAAACAGGGGTGCCAGTTGGTGCCACTGGTGGCTTGCCACCAGTGCCGAATCGAGACGAGCTAGCCATGGGTCTCTCTTACAGAATCAACTGCAAGTAAACCACGTCCAGCCACTGGTCGAATTTGCGGCCGACCTCTTTCAAATGGCCGACCCGAGTGAAGCCCAGGCTTTCTTGCAGGGCGATGCTGGCCGTCTGGTCGGCGCTTGCGCCGCCGATCAGCACGTGAAAGCCATTGCGTCGGGCCCGCTCGATCAGGTGTTCGAGGACCATCCGCCCCAGCCCGCGGCGGTGGAAACCATCGGCGATGTAGACCGACGCTTCGACGGTGCCGTCGTAGCCGGCCCGGGCATGAAACTTTGATAACGATCCCCAGCCAACAACCTGCTTGACCTGTTCGACGACGACGACCGGAAACCTTTCCGGCGCGTGCAGGCTGAACCATGCCTGCCGGTCGGCGAGCGTCTCGGGCTGGAGCTGGTACGTGCAAGTGGAATGATGCACGTAATAGTTGTAGATGTCGCTGATGGCCGGCAGGTCAGCCGTCGTCGCGTCGCGCAGCAGGATCGAGCTCATGGGCGTCCTGGAATTGTCATCACGCGTGATCAGCGGGGCGCAACTTCGCGCCGGCTAATCCAGTTCGCCCAGCCACAGGCGAATTTCGTTTTCGTATTCGCTGGCCAGGTCACCCTTGATCAACTGGCGGTGAAAATTCGCCGCGCCCTCTTTCAAGAGATCGGCTGCCTCGGCACTGGGGAAGCGCAGCGTCGGGTCGGGCGCGACCAGGCTGCGAATCAAGTTCATCAACAGCTCGTTGCACACCACTTCGCGCGGCAGGCGCTCGTGCAGTTTTTGCACGAGCACGCGTTTGGCTTCGAGCAGCTCGGCGTACGTCGTCTGCCCCAGAAACGGCGGGGCGCCGGAAATCATTTCGATCAACACGTAACCCAGGCTGCACAGGTCCGATCGCGGCGAGGACTCGCCCCCTTCGAGGACTTCGGGCGCGGCGTAGGTTGGCGTGCAACTGCGGCGCGTGGGGGGCTTCTCCATGTCGAACGCCGACCCGATGTCGATGATCTTGGCGTTGCCCGTACGTTTGAGCATGATGTTCGACGGTTTGATATCGCCGTGAACGATCCCCTCGCGGTGCAGCGCCGCCAGGGCGGCCAGGCACTCGCGCAGCACGGCGATGGCCACCCCCGGCTTCAAACGTGGTTGCAATGGCCCGGAAGTGACGATCACGTTGTTCAAATACTCCCAGCGGCGGTTGCTCACGCGGTCGCGGGTGCGATCGAGCATCTCGTGCGACAAGAGCCGATCGAGGTCGTAGCCGTCGACCCATTCCATTTCCATCAAGCGGATGCGATTGCGCTCGACGAAATTGTGTACGTCCAGCAGATTGTCCTGCTGGATCTGCGCCACGCGAGCCGAGACGTCGGCGATGCGGCCCATCGCTTCGTCGTAGCCGCGATCGTCCGGGTAATGCAGCGGCGAGAATATCTTCAGCGCCACCGGCAAGGTGAAATTATCGGTGCCGCGCCTCTCGGAAAGGTAAACCACTCCCTGGCCGCCGGCGCCCAATAGCCGGATCAAGCGCAAATGCTCGGTCCAGCTCATGCGCTGTTCTTCGACGAGCTGCCGGTATTTCTCCAGCAGCGCGTCGGGACAACGTTTCGCCTGATGGCCGTCGAGCGTCAACGTCGCCATCGGTTGCAAAAAGGTGGTGCTTGACATCGTGGGGCTCAACTCTCGATGCGTGTGGGCAAGTCTGGATGCATGGCGCGAGGCCGCGTCCCGTCGCGCTTGAGGTTAGGCACATCTTAAGACCATCGCCCCCGAATGGTCCAGACAAATTGACGCGAAATTGAGACGCGGTCCGTGGCCAGCGCTGAAAATCCCGGGGTTACTTAGCGCGCTGTGCTACCACGGAAGAAAATGCAGAAGGCAAAATGATGAACGATGAAGCGGAACGCGGATACGCTGTCCAAGATTCTTCCCATTCGTCATTTATCGTTCATCAGTTTGCATTTCCTGCGGTATCGGGTAGCCCAAGCGCTTGTCGACCAGGTTCGCCAGCGGTTGGGCCGAGCGCCAGCGCTTCAGATTCGCGCAAAAGAAATCGGTCATGTCATCGATGCGCCGCGCGCATTGCCCCCCGACGTGGGGCGTGATAATGACGTTCGGTTGCGACCACAGCGGACTACCCGTGGGCAAGGGCTCTTCGGCCGTGACATCGAGGCCGGCGCCGGCCAGGTGCCCCGAGTTGAGCGCCTCGACCAGGTCGGCGTCCACCACCAGCGGCCCGCGCGCCACATTGATCAAAAAGGAGCCGGGGCGCATCCGTTTCAGCGCCTTGGCATCGATCATGTTCCGCGTGATTTCGGTAAGTGGCGCGGCCAGGAAGAGAAAGTCGACCACGCGCAGCAAATCATCCAGCCGGTCCGCCGGCCACAACGCCTCGACGTAGTCAGGCTTCGCCACCGGAAACATGTCGGTGGCCAGGATCCGGGTTTTGAACACGCGCAGCACTTCGGCCAGCCGGCGCCCGTTGCCGCCAAAGCCGACGATGCCCACCGTCGCATGCGTCAGATCGCGCGTGGGTCGGCGAATGAACTCCCGTTTTTGCTGAGCACGAAAAAAGACGGGCAAAGCCCGCGTCAGGCCCGTGGCCAGCGCGATCGCATGTTCGGCCACCTGGTCGGCCAGCACACCGGAGGCACTGGTGACCACGATCGACGAATCGACCACCGACGGCACCAGGCAATGATCCAAACCGGCCGCCGACGATTGAATCCATTGCAGGCGTCCGCGGGCCACGACTTCGTCCCACGGGACCGGAACCTTGGCATGGCCGCAAAAAATATCGGCCGCCAGCAACTCGCGCGCGACCCCATCTTGGCCGGCGTCGATGACTTCGGCGTCAGGTGCCGCGGCGGCAATCTGCGCGACATGGCGCGGTTCGACGGGATAGCAGAGTACAATGCGCACAGGCGAACTCTTTCTTTGATCAAACTTGTAAAGGTCGACGGATCTGTTCGAACTAACCCTGCGCGACCCGTGGAGGAAAGCGTTTTCAAGCGGCTGCAATTGCGCAGTCGCGCAGGAAGTAGTCTGTGATAACGCAAACAACCTTGTTATTCGATGAGAGACCAATAAAGGACGGAAACGTCCCGTCGCCATCGAACGTTTTGAATGCAACGACATCTCCGCCGCTAGTCGCCCCGATGCGTATGTTTGTCCAATTGTCCTGATTCATGAGCATTGCGGCGTCCACTTCGTTGATGAAAGACTCATATTTTGACTGCGGACGTCTTTTGATCTTGGCGCAAAGAGCTGCATCCATGAGACAGACGTTTCCAGAATCAACCACAAACTCATCCGGGCGCGTAGCGCGCCACTGAGCCGGCGCCTCGTCGCGGAACTGAACCATTGATAACGCAACTCCGAAGCCCGATGCGACAGCGAGAAACGTTGGATAACGTTTTGGGGGAATTTTAAGTGAGAATGGCGCTGAGTAAGGTGAGCCCGCTAGATCGGACACTACTAGGCGGCCCGATGGTAAAAAAAGCGATCCAGCATCAACACAACTGAGACGAACCGTGCCTGAATGCGTCGAAAAGCTGCATCCGTCTCGAAAGGCGTCCCAAAGATACTGGTTCGGTAAAAGCATTACGGTTCGGCAGATCGGGCACGGGACGCATTTTTTTCTGTGAGCGACGTACAAACGCCGCTTGAGCGTGATTGTCATGAATTCGAAGTGCTCGGCAAGGCCGCGTTGGCCACTGAGCGGGGGCTGCGAACCTCGGAGCAAACCAGAGTGTCTGTAGTTCGACCGGGCTTCGCATCGGCGGAATACGAGTCGGGCAAAATAGGCGGTGGACGATGTGGGACAGGATGTCACGATTCTGGCGCGGACCCAGCGGCATGCGCGACGTGCTCGTGCTGGCGCTGCCGCTGATGGTTTCGACGTTGTCGTGGACGGTGATGCACTTCACCGATCGCGTCTTCTTGCTGTGGTACTCGGCCGATGCCGTGGCCGCGGTACTGCCTTCGGCGGCTGCATCGTTTGCGGTGCTGTGTTTTCCGCTGGGTGTGGCGTCGTACGTCAACGCCTTTGTCTCGCAGTATTACGGTGCGCAGCGCTATAGCCGCATCGGGCTGGTCGTCTGGCAAGGCCTGTGGATCGCGGCACTGACGGCGCCGGTGGCGATTGCCACCGTGCCATTTTTTACCTCAATCTTCACGAACATCGGACATCCGGCGCTCATCGCCCAATATGAGATCGATTTCTACCGAGTGAGCAGCCTGGGCGCGGGAGCCCTGGTGGCTGCCGAGGCGATGTCGACCTTCTTCACCGGCCGCGGCGGCGTGCGCGTGGTCATGGTCGTCGACAGTTTGGCCGCGCTTCTCAATGCCCTCTTGGATTACGCACTGATCTTCGGCAACTGGGGCTTTCCCGCCTGGGGCGTTACCGGCGCGGCGACGGCCACCACGGTTGCCCTGTGGTGCAAAGCCGCGGTCTACATGACGTTGTTTCTGCGCCGTCAGTATCGTGAGAAATATGGCACCTTCACGGGCTGTCGTTTCGATGCTGCGCTGTTTCGCCGTCTGCTCCGCTTCGGCTCGCCCAGCGGCGTGCAATTGGTGTGCGAAGTTACGGCGTTTACTTTGTTCCTGCTGATCGTCGGCCGGCTGGGGGCGCTTGAACTCGCGGCCACGAGCCTGGCTTTCAATGTCAACACGCTGGCGTTTATGCCGGTCTATGGCATCGGCATTGCCACCACGACGCTCGTGGGACAGCGGATCGGTCAGGGCCGTCCGCGACTGGCCGAGCGCGGCGTGTGGAGCGCTTTTGCGCTGGCGGCGTTGTACACGCTGGCCGTGGCGCTGTTCTACGTGGCGGGGCCTGACCTGTTGCTCGTGGCACATGGTGCGAAGGCCGACCCGACGGAATTCGAGGCGCTGCGCTCCTCGACCGTGGTGCTGTTGCGGTTCGTGGCGTTCTACTGCTTGTTCGATGCGATGGTCGTCGTCTTCAGTAGCGCGATCAAGGGGGCGGGCGATACTCGCTTCGTGCTGATTACGACCTTGTGCATGTCGCCGCTTCCGGTGCTGGCCACGCTGGTGGGCGTGGAGTACCTGGGCCTGGGGCTCTATTGGTCGTGGAGCGCGATCACGAGTTGGCTGTGCGCGCTAGGTATCATTTACGTGATCCGCTTCCGCCAGGGCCGCTGGCGGACAATGCGCGTCATCGAGCATTCGGCGGTCGAAGAGGAAGACGATGAGCCGTTACGGGCCGAGCGAGTCGAGGAGAGGTCGCTCGCCACGGAAGAAGTGGCCTAGCCACGGGCGTTCCATCGCACGGTCTGCAATTATTCTTTAGTGCCGTGCTTTTGTGCCATGCTTTTTCGCAACGCGAATAAGCATGCCGCGGTGCGTTTGAGCACTCCCTCCAAGTCCGAAGGCTATCTCGTGACCCTGCCTGGCTTTGATCTCACGTTGAGAGGGCAAGTGATGAACATGCTTATTCGGCTTCGCCGAAAAAGCATGGCACCCAAGAACTCACTTTACGTCAAGCGCAAGGTCGCTCCTCGTGCCTTATAATCATCCTCTGCCGAGAATTCTCTCTGTGTCCTCGGAGGGCTCCGTGGCAGGTTCGTTTTCGCGGCGGGAATCCCGTTCAACCGTGAGAGGGGCGTAAACGATGAACGTCACGGCCACGACGCTTTACCCCTTCGTGCCGTCGGGCGCGAATTTCGCGCTGGCGCTCGAGTTCTTCGCGGCCCTCGGCTTTCAGACTCAGTGGCAACAAGAGGGCTTGGCTGGGCTACGCTTCGGTCAGGCCTACTTCATGTTGCAGGATATCAACGTGCCGATCTGGCAAGAGAACCAGATGATCACCTACGAGGTTACGGACCTCGAAGCGTATTGGGCCGATCTCGACGCGCAGGATTTGCCCAGCCGATTTGCCGGCGTGAAGCTGCGTCCGCCGACCGACTTTCCGTGGGGTCGCGAAATTCACCTCATTGATCCGGCGGGCGTCTGTTGGCACGTGCGCCAGGCGACGCCGGCCCAGAACGGACGAAAGTCCGTTCCTTGCCCGAACGGCAGAACCACTCGGTAGTTGTGACGGGCGAAATCCCTGGGTAAACTGCTAGTCTACGACTGAGCCAGGGGATCATGGCCCGCCGAGGGTCGTCCCACCTATCCCTGGTGAAGCAGCCTTAGGTGATTGCCGGCGCTCGATATCCGCTGCGACGGCTGTTGGTTAAGTTCTCGCCCCGACGAGAGCGGGAGGATTCCTCTGCGACGCCGCGGTTTTCAAATTGGCCTTCTGGGCGTGACCGGGCTGATACTCTTGCGCGTGGCCATCGGCTGGCACTTCCTTTACCAGGGGATCTGGAAAGTACAGACGCCCAGCTTTTCGGCCTCGGGCTTTTTGGGCCAGGCCAAGGGGCCGCTGGCCGAGCACTTTTACGCCCTGGTGCCCGACATTGACGGGCGGAAGCACCTCGATTTCGAAACGCAGATCGAGGAAATGAAGAAATACGCCGACGCCTTCGTCGAACGCAATCAATTGAACGAGGCCGAGACGGCGGCGGTCCGCGAAATGCTGGCCGCGCACGAAGCCGAGTTGCTCGATTACCTCACGGACGAAGTGAAAAAAGAGCACAAGCTGAAAGAGCAGTTCGAGGAGCATCTGCACAAGCTCGATCGCCTGGCCGCCGAAAAAGAAGCCAAGACTCACGACATTCCCTTCCAGCAGAAGCGCAATTGGGACGAGCAGCTCAAGCTGCGTGGACAGGCGGCTGCCTGGTCGAAAGAAGTCGACCGCATCTGGGAGCAATTCAAGGCCGACCTGGTCGCCGCCGTGGGCGATCGGCCGGTGCGTGCCGTGCCGACCGACACGGGCCAGCTTGAACTCGTCGACCGGCTAGTCACGTACAGCAACATAGCCATCGGCGTGTGCCTGATCGCGGGGCTGTTCACTCGCTTCGCGGCCCTGGCCGGGGCCTTGTTCCTGGCGCAGATCGTGGCGGCTCAGCCCGACTGGCCCGGCATGTACCCGATTCCGCATCCGTCGGCGGGCCGGTCCCTGGTGGTCAATAAAGAATTCGTGGAAATGACGGCGCTAGTGGCCCTCGGCCTTTTGCCGACGGGGCGCTGGGCCGGACTCGACTTTTTCGTACACAACCTCATCGTGCGTCCGCTATTGGGGAAAAAGGGAGCCGTATGAATCTCAGTCCCGAAGAACGCGCCATTGGCAAAGAGAACTTCAACGCCGCCATCGGCAGCGAGCTGACGCGTCGCGAATTCCTCGAACGCTCGATCGCGGCCGCGGCCGTCACCGGGGTCGGCCTGGGCGGATTCTATTTCGGCTACGAGAAGCTGAAGGGGGACCCGGTCCGCGTCGGCATGATCGGCACCGGCGACGAAGGGGGGGTGCTGATCGGGGCCCATACGCCCGACTATTTGAACATCGTCGCGATCTCGGATATTCGCCCTTACAACGTGCACCGCGCGTTCCACGGCGATCAGTCGAGCGAAAGCATCCGCGCCGTACGCCCCGGCTTGATGGCCAAATACGGCTGGAAGAGCGAAGACGAGGCCAAGAGCAAGGTCAAGGTTTACACCGATTACCAGGACCTGTTGAAAGACGACCAGATCGAGGCCGTGATCATCGCGCTCCCCCTTTTCTTGCACGACGTCGTGGCGATCGAGGCCATGAACCATGGCAAGCACGTGCTGACCGAAAAACTGATGGCCCACAGCGTCCACCAGTGCAAGAACATGGCCCGCGTCTCGCACCAGAAGCGTTTGCACCTGGCCACCGGACACCAGCGGCATTACAGCATCTTGTACGACAACGCGGTCGACACGATCAAACGCGGGCTGATCGGCGACATCCATTTCATCCGCGCGCAGTGGCACCGCGGCAATTTGCCGGGCAAGGACAGTTGGGCCCCGCCGCTACCGGACAAGAAGATGGAAGCCGATCTGGCCAAGGTCGTGGCCGAGATCGAGTCGCTGGGGGGCGACGCCTCGGCCGAGGTAAAGAAGTTTACCGACCTCTTGAAGGTGACGAAGGAGCTGGAATCGGCCCGCGGCTCGCGCATCGATGCTTTGGAAAAACGCCGTGAGCTGCTCACGCAGCAACTGCTCGACAAGGACGTCGACGCCGCCAAGTACGGTTACGAGGCCAAGACGCTTACGGACGGCGGCAGCAAGGCGTACGAATGTTCGCCGCTCGAGGAGCTGATCCACTGGCGCTTGTGGAATCGCACCGGCGGCGGACTGATGGCCGAGCTGGGCAGCCACCAGCTCGACGCGTCGGGCATCTTCTGCACCGCCATGCGCAATGACGGGCACAAGGCTCTGCCGCTGTCGGTCACGGCCGTCGGCGGGCGGTACATCTTCCCGCTCGATCGCGATTGCGACGATCACGTCTATTGCACGTACGAGTATCCGGGTCCGAAGTACGACGAAGATCCGAACAAGAAGATCGTCGTCACCTATTCGTCGATCAACGGCAACGGCTTCGGCGGTTATGGCGAAACCGTGATGGGCACCAAGGGGACGTTGATCCTCGACAAAGAGCAGGAAGTGATGCTCTTCAAGGACGCCGCCACGACGACCAGCGTGCTGGTGACCAAGGGGAAAGACGGCGCCCCGACGCTCGATACGACGGCGTCGGGTTCGCCCGCCGCGGCCGCTGCCAAGAAGGCGCTCGATGCCGGGCCGCCCAGCCGCGGCTACACCGAAGAGATGGAACACTTCGCCTGGTGCATCCGCAATTTCGACTTCGAGAACAACAAGCCGAAGTGCCATCCGAAGGTCGCCATGGCCGACGCGATCATCGCCCTGACGACGAACATCGCCATGCGCGAAAACCGGCGCATCGAGTTCAAGCCGGAATGGTTCGACATCGACAGCGACGAAACGCCGGAAGGCGTGAAGCCGAGCGTGTCGGTGTAGGGGACGGGCGAACGTTGCCCTGAGCCCAGAAGATCGCTGCTTGAAATTAGGCCGCGATCTTCGTTACTTTTCGTGTGCTTTATCCAGGTCCATGATCAGGACAGAGCCGCGGTATCTAGAAGAGCTTGGCGTTGTCGCCGGTGCGTGTCTGCGAATAGCACGCGCATGAGACGGCGTTCGTGTTGGCACGATGCATCGGCCGCGCAAGTATCCGAAGAGCATAATCGGCAACCTGCTTTCCAAGGCAGTTTTGCGCGTGTTGGGCTCTTTTTTTGCGCCCAGTTTGCCACGAGGACGGTGCATATGACGTTCGTAAATAGGCCAAGTCAGCAAGACGCTGACGAATTGTCGGAAGAGTACGTCAATGCTTTCGTCGACGCGATTACAACACGGCCTTATATCCAGTTCCGAGAATAGAAGCATGAACGACATTACGTATGCTTACAAACGCTTCTGCACGGAGCGCTTTCCGCTTCCGACTGACGCACAAGTCAGCGAGTTGGAGTGGCGGATCCGGGTTGTGTTTCCGAAAGATTATCGGGAGTTCGTCCTCCAATTTAACGGCGGTTATTTTGACGACCCCGTAATCGCTCCGGTACCCGATGGCTGTCCGCTGGAAACGCTCACTTACATGTCTGGAATCGGCGCGTCGCATCCAGGCGCTGAACTAGGGCGCGACGATTTGCTGTCAGTCTTTGACGGTAACGTCCCGCCGATTATTGTTCCCATTGGCTACACAGGTCTCGGATCGCTTGTCATCTTGAGAACCGGCGATGAAGAGCATGGAGCGATCTATCTGAAGGAAGCGTTTGGCGGCTTCCACTATTTGGCCGAGGGGATCGAAGGATTCTTCGATCTTTTGCGTTCTCCCGACATGTCTGCTAACGCGGGGGGCGGAGACTGAGCGGGCGCCACGTTCGAGTTTCCGAGTCCAGCGTGCGCCGGATTTCCCAGGACGACCTGACACCGCCGACGTCAGAAACGTCGAAAGGAAGCTGAGCATGTGGTTTGGCGTAAGCATATTGATGCGCGGCGAGTCGCGTCATCGCCCTAGCTCCGACTGGCTGTGGGAGGAGACAATTGTTCTGGTCGAGGCGGAGAGCGAAGAAGCGGCCGCCGCCATGGCAGCTGCGCGCGGCCGGGCCGCCGAGTGTTCGTTCGCTACCGGCAGCGGCGAGACGGTTCATTGGATTTTCAACCGCGTTGCGCAAACCTGCCCGATCGATGGCGAGCCCGTCTCCGGCACGGAAGTATTTTCGCGCCATCTGCGCGCGGCGGAAGTCGCCAGTTTGCTTTCGCCGCTTGATTAGAGTTGCGAACACCAACTATCGCTGCCGTCCCTGCGGCGAACTTGGTACAATGTCTGGCCAGCGCGGCTCGCCGTGCGCCGACCTTGGGCGCATTCAAAGTGGCACTGGGTGCCTCCGTCGATCTGTGCGCTCACTTGTCGAAAGGAACCATCCGTGGATCGTTGGCCGATTGGGGTGTTTGCCAGCATTGACGCTGGGTTGGGTGTGAAGCTCGAAGTGGCGCGCGAGTTGGGCGTGCCCACCATTCAATTGCACGCGCCGGAGCGGGCCACGCGCACGCCGGAGCGGGTTCGCGAGTTTCTCGACCGGCTGGCCGCAGCGGGAATCCGCCTGACCGCGGTATTCGGCGGTTTCGAGGGCGAAAGCTATGCCGACATTCCGACCACGGTCCGCACCGTGGGGCTCGTGCCGCGCGAAACCCGTGAGGCACGCACGCGCGAGATGCTGGAGATCTCGGATTTCGCCCGGCTCCTGGGCTGTGACGTGATCGCCCTGCACATAGGCTTTGTACCGCACGACGCCAAAGACCCGCTCTACAAGGAAGTGCTGGAAGTCACGCGCAAGGTATGCGATCACGCCCGGGCAAACGGCCAGGCGCTGCACCTGGAAACCGGGCAAGAGCCGGCCGAAGCACTCTTGCGGTTCATCGCCGACGTCGAGCGGCCGAACCTGTTCATCAATTTCGACCCGGCCAACATGATCCTGTACGGGTCGGGCGAGCCGATCGCGGCCCTGGAACAACTGGGCCGTTACGTCCGCAGCGTCCATTGCAAGGACGGCACCTGGGCCGCGCGGCCGGGGCAGGAGTGGGGCGCCGAAGTGCCGCTGGGCGAGGGGGCGGTGGGCATGGAAAACTATCTCCGCACACTCTATAAAATCGGTTACCAGGGGCCTTTGACTATCGAGCGCGAAATCCCGCAAGAGCCCGAGCGGCAAAAGGCCGAGATCGGCCGCGCGGTCCGCTTGCTGGAAGAGTTGAAGGCCAAGGTCCTTTCCTAGTACGAGTCTTTCCTAGTACACTGATCCGTTCGACGGCGTGGCGGCCGTGAAGCATCGCTTGTTCCCACTCAGAGAGCCCGCCCTCAGGCGGCGCAAGTAGTAAGGTTCGATCATGCCGAAGATGAGCGTCACCGTACCGCACGGTCTTGGTCTTGAGCAGGCCGTCGAAAAGCTGAAGGGCTTCGTTCCCAAGATCAAGGAAAAGTACCAGGGCCAGGTCAGTAACCTGGAAGAGAACTGGAACGACAACACCTTGAACTTCGGTTTCACCACGTTTGGCTTCCCGATCAAGGGGGCGATCGCCGTCGAACCGTCGGAAGTGAAGCTCGACGGCGACCTGCCGTTCGCGGCCATGATGTTCAAGGGCAAGATCGAGCAAGAGTTCAAGGACGCCCTGACGCGACTGCTGGCCTAAAGGGCAGCAGCCGGCCTGGCTTTGGGAACTCGCGGCGGCTTGCCTTGGCGTTAGCCAAGTGCGCACCGTCTGCATCTCTTCTTCGCTACCCGAGTCGCGAGAAGGATGATGCTGCGCGCTTTGGGGCGTCGGAGGAAATGCTTGTTACTCAAAGCCGTACAGCCTCTGGGCCACACCGGCTCATGCTCGAGCGACTTCTGTACTACCGTGGGACCCAAATGCGACTCTCATCGAGAAATTGTCCGGACTCGGCGATTCCGAACAGAACGTCCGCGATTTCTTCCGCTACGGCCAGGGCGTAATCATGATCGCGTTCGAGCCGCCGCTTGCTGGCCAATGTGAGCACGGGCAGCCGCCCCTCGCTCCAGGAATCATCGAGCGTTGCTTGCAAGGAATCGGGACCTTCGTGGTTCCGATTTTCGGTCAGCAGTACGAACTCCAACCTTGGCAGTGGATCCATAGATTGCGGTCGTCAATATCGAGGGGAATACCGACCGCAGATAAGGTCGTGACTTCCAGCCCGAGTTCGGCCATTGTCGAGGCAAGGTCAATCTCGGCAAGTAATCGCCGGAGATGGTCACAGTGGTTCTGGACGTTCACGTCCAGCATCAGCCCCGCACGGCTAGGCCCCGCTTCCGGTCTTTTGGCGGAGCAGCAACCACTCCTCAAACGACGGGAAACTCGCGCTACTGTTTGCATCCTGGGCTTTGAGCGCCTCGCGTTCCTTGAGCCATTCTTTGAAGCTCAGCAGCCTGACGTGGCTGCGGCGCAACTTTTCGACGGTCTCGAGGGAATTTCCGCGCTGGGCACGCTCTTCAAGTTCGTAATGCCGCGCCAAAATCGTGGGGGCGTTTTCCACGACGTAAGCGCGCGCGGCAGACACTTGGGCCGTGGTGATCCCGAACGAGTTCGCGATAGATTCCTCGCTCGCCGCTTCGTCCAGCAAATACGGGATCAGGCTATACACCGTTACGCGCGTTCCAGCGATTACCGGACCGTTGTCGTTGTCCTGAATAAGGCTCTGAGCCATGAGTACCACCTTGCCCAATTTGATGCGAGCGTCTTCCCAGCCTCGAAATTCTCATCTTTGATTTTCAATTGTACCAGATTTCGCCATAGCGACCGCTGGCTCCCCAAAGGCGCATCAGTTCCTTTTGGCGCGCACAGCGACCGACTTGTCCTTGCGCGAAAACTCGAGCCCCAGCGGCGCGAAGGCCGCCCGCAGCAACTCGTCGAGCGTGGCATTTTTCACGTCGACATTGACCAGTCCATCGAGCTTCACGTCCGGCGCCAGGTCGAACGAAAGCGACAGCTTTTGTTCCAGCTGCGCCAGAAACGTTTCCAGCTTCATTCCTTCCAGGGTGAGTGTGTAGACCTGCTGGCCGGCGGCGGCACTTGTCTGCCGCGTCGCGCGCGACGGTGATAACCGCTCGTGGTCTTCGACCATCGCACGCACCACGATACGTCCGGCGGCCAGCTTGATGTCGGCCTGCGGCGCCCGCTTTTGCCATTCGGCGATGGTCCGGGCGGCATCACGGCCGGCCGGGTAGCTGCGCTCGATGCGCACCTCGTCGGCGCGAATCGGTTCCAGCGTCACTCCCTTGCCAGACGCGTCGACGACGGGCCGCAGACCAAATTGCACGGCCACCAGCGTCACGCGATCGATCCAGGGCAGGGGGGGCAGATCCGTGGCGGCCAGCAGGTCGTGCGGTAGCTGGTCGAGCCCGAGGATCGCAATGCCCGCCTCGCGCGATAATTGCTCGAAAATCTGCTGCGGCGTCGCGAGCGCCTGCCAGGCGAGCGGGCGGCTCGCGAGAGCCGCGTTCTTTTGCCGGGCGGGCAGCTTCTTGACGTCTTCGGTGGCCAGGGCCGCGAGGGTTCGCAACTGCGCCGCGGTGCCGGCAGGGCCGATATAAGCGATCGGTCCCAGGACGCTGGCCCCGGCATCCGTCCGGGCCGCGATCTGCGTCAGGGCGTCGGCCAGCGGCACGTCCGCGAGGTCGAGGTCGAGCAACTGCTCGGGATCGACCCGCCGATCGACGACGATCGGCACCCGCAGGGCCTGCGAGAAGCTTCGCAAGGCTTGCCGCAGCGGCGCATTGATGGCGGAATAGGAAATCGGGCCTAGGCGTGCGAGGCCCTCGGCCGTCAAGTAGTCGACTTTCTTTCCATCCTGGACGGGGAGCGAGCCCACGCGAGCGCGGCGTCCCATCGGTCGTGCGGCTTGCCGGCCCACGGCTTTCATCCAGGCCGGAGCGGCATCATCGGCCCTGAGCCGGGCTGCCATTGGACCGCCCGCGAGGAGAAAGAAAACTGCCAGCACGGCGAGCCAAACCGGAGCGTGGCTTGGCGCGTAACAGCGCAAGCAAGAAACGCTGTTTTCTCGGCAGATAAATTTGACTGCGATCATCACGCGCCGAAGGTTCATCCGCGTCTGAGAGTCTAGCCGCGATCATTTGAATTCGGACCGTGGGCGATTTCGCACGAGCGCGCGGGTGGCTGGGTGGGCGGGATCGCTGCCCCCCGGCTGGTCCCGCCCGGCGAATGTCGCGCATATCCTTATTTTGCCTGGCCCAAACGAACCGCGGAAGAAGAGAAAATGGCTCAATCGCGATAAAACTACTTTAGCTTTTTGCAGTCGGTGGCTACACTCGAAGAACCTTCGGGGGGCCAGATAACGCTCTGGCGCATTTGAGTTCGAACGACTTGATCCGAGGCCGCAGCGTACGTTGCTGATCGAGCACGTCGCGAACGGCGGCCTGTGTGCTGGCGAGATTCAGCCGCCGAAATGGCGGAATTCAGGCACGATCGTGCCGGTGCGTGGCCGTTACGTTCTCATTGATTCGCATCTCGGAGTTGGCAGCATGAGATCTCAGCGTGCAGCCGTCATCCTCTCGTACTACACCGATTACCTCGATACGAAGGACGTCACGGTTTTTGCCCGGCGCATGGCGCGGCGCTACAACGCCGGGACCCTCGAGCGGCTGCTGTCCTCGGGGCCGCGCATGGTGCGCCGCGCGGCGGTCTTAGGTTTGGGATCGATCGGCAGCTACGACTCGAACGCGGCGCTGGGCAGAGCGTTGACGGACACGGATCGCGGCGTGCGCACGTTGGCCGAAGATGCGATCCGCGCCGTTTGGTGCCGGGCTGGCAACGAAGCCCACCGGCAACGGCTGCGATCGATCATCCGCCTGAACACCAAGAAACAGTACGAGCTTGCTGCTTCGCGCGCCACCGATCTGCTCTTGGAAGCGCGCCTCTTCGCCGAGGTTTGGAATCAACGGGCTGTGGCCAATTTCGGCTTGCGCCACTTCGTCGAGTCGATCGGCGATTGCCGCGAGGCTCTGGAGATCAACCCTTATCATTTCGCCGCGGCCGCCGGGATGGGGCAGTGCTATCTGCAGCTTGGCAATGCCGCCTCGGCCCTGGAATGCTTCCGCCGCGCCCTGCGACTCAACCCGGGGCTGGAGGGAGTGCGGGCCAGCATCCAGCATTTGGAACGCACGCTGCGGAACAACCTGTAACCGGCCGCGTCGAGGGCCGTAGCTCCCGAGCCCGATACCTTTGCCCAATCGTCGGGTTATTGGGGAAGCGGCACCTGCTGTGGCGCCATCAGATACGCTACAAGATCGCGTAGCTGCTGCGGCGTGAGCGTGTCGAGCAGGCCCTCAGGCATGAGCGACTGGTTCGAGCCTTGAATTTCTTCCACGTCCTGGCGGTTGAGGACGATTTTTTCCGTGGGCGTTTGCAGGGCGATTGTCTCGCCCGCCTGGTCCGAGACTATCCCGCTCAGCAAACGACCATCGGCCAAGGTTACGCTCGACAGCCGATATCCTGGCGTCACGGTGGCCGCCGGATCGACAATATTTTCCAGCAGGTAGTCGAGGTTCACTCGCTGGGCGCCGGTCAGGTCCGGTCCGATCTTGGCCCCTTGTCCGAAGAGCGTGTGGCATGTGGCGCAGGCTTTGACGAATTGGGCGCGGCCGCGTGAGAGATCGGCCGCAGGCAGTTCATTAACGGGCAACGCTTGCTTCAGCTGCGCGATCCGCTCACGTTTGGCCGCCGGTACCGCGCGCAACTCAGGCCACAGCTCTGCCACCTGCTTGCGGAGCGCCTCATTGGGAAACCCGCTCATCTGGCGCACCTGGAATGCGGGCACCTGGCCGCGGTCGATCGTCCCCGCTGCGACGGCATTCAGTAGTTCCCGCGCCCAGGCGGGGCGCGTGGCCAGGGTGACGATCGTTGCCGCGCGGGCGGGCTCTTTGAACTTGGGATACGAGCGGAGCAGGAAACCAGGGGTCGACGGATCGTCGAAGGTTGCCATTGCGTTTACGGCATCGGCGCCCAGATCGCGCTCGTCGGCCATTTTCTGGAGAAGTGGCACCAGGCCCTCGGCCCGCGCCTCGACCAGCACGCGCAGCGCGTCGCGCCGTCCCGCAGGATCGGCGTCGTGATCGGCCGCGATGGCCCGCAGACTGTCGAGCGCCCGGCCGTCGCCGAAGACGACCGACAAATCGCGCACCAACCGCTCGATCTGCGGATCGCTCGTCGCGACCGCGCTCGCTTGCAAGCGTTTCCAAGGGCCGGGCATCGGCGCTTGTCGCCAGCCGCGTAGAGCCTCGGACATGCCGGTCAAAATGGCGCGACTACGTTCGACGTGCTTCTCGCTATGCGCCATTGCCACGAGCAGATCGACCGGCTCGGGAAGCGCTCGCAAGTTTTCCGTCAGTCGTCGAGCGATAAACTGTGTTACCAGCGGCACGCGACTCATGGTGGCGGTCACGACCGCCATTCTCGGGTCTTCCGGCACCGTGGGTTCCAACCCGTACCAGAGCATCAACGGGAAGACAGGATCGTCCGCGAACTCGCCACGCCTGGCCAGCGCCTGGCCAAGCAACAATCGATGGCGAGGGTCGATTCTTTGCAACGCCGCAGCCATGTAGACCAGCACCAGACCCGACGGCTCGGTCAGGGCGCGGGCCGTCAAATGACCGACCGCCTGGGGCGACGGCGCCTTGTCGATCAACAGTCGCACTGCCCATGCGCGCACATGTTCATTAGGCTGCTCGAGTTGCTTGACCAATAGTTCCTCGCTCGCTTCGCCTAACAGATTCAAGCACCAGAGAGCGCGCACGCGCTGCTGCGACTCGGAGGCATTGGCTAATTTGTCCCGCAAGACGTCGCGGAGGCTTTGTGGCGCGCCGCCGTCGGCGTGGCGATTCGTAAGCACACGGCGCGCCTGCCGGCCGAGCCATTCGTTCGGCCGAAACTGTGCCGCGACAAGCTCATCGTCCGAAAGCTTCGCGACATCTTCGATCGTGGGCCGCGCCGGTGTTCCGTAGACGATCTTGTAGATCCGCCCCGAACTGCGATGGATGCCGTCGTTGTCGTGGCATTCACCGATATCGCTCCAATCGGCGACGTACACACCGCCGTCGGCGCCGGTTATGAGATCGAGGCCGCGAAACCAAGGGTCCGAAGTCTTCATGAAGTCGGCCGCATGGCGGGCCACATAGCCGGCGCCTTGTCGGGCGAGGGTGTCGTTGTTCAGTCGCCGGCCGTGGAAGTTGATCGTGAACAGCGTTCCACGATAGCGCGAGGGCCAGTTCTCGCCTTGATAGATCATCAGGCCGCTATGGGCGTGGCCCCCGCCGGCCAGGTCGGTCGTGGGCGAAACGCCGATCTGCCGGATATCATGCCACGCCTCGGCCGTATCCCAATGAAAGTGATCGGCCGTCTGCTCGATCAACTGGTACGTGTGCGGGTTGTCGTCCTCGCCATACATGCGGCGATAGTGCGCGCCGGGAAGGGCATGCCACAAGTGGCCGATCACGGTGTTGATGAAAAACGGTTCGCCGAATTCATCCCAATCCATGCCCCACGAGTTCGTCGTGCCGCGGCAATAGACCTCGTAAATCTTACGCGTCGGATGATAACGCCAGATCGAGCAACTGGTCGGCACGCGCTCCGACGGCGGCGCGCCGGGCCGCCCGACCAGTGATGTTACGAGGATCCCCTGACGACCGTACAACCAACCATCGGGTCCCCACCGTAAGCCGTTGGCGATGTTGTGGCGCACTTCCTGATCGTTAAAGCCGTCGAGCACCACTTCCGGCGGGCCATCGGGCACATCATTGCCGTCGCGGTCCGGAATGAAGAGCAATTGCGGCGGCGACAATGCCCACACACCTCCGTTTCCCAGCTCGACGCTCGTGAGCCGGCGGCCGCGATCCCAGAAGACGGTATGCCGCTCGGCCTGCCCGTCGTGGTCGGCATCTTCGAGGATCACGATCCGATCGCGGCCCGCGTTGTCGAAGCCGACGGCCGCCTCGGCATAGGAATAGTTCTCCGCGACCCACAGGCGTCCGCGAGTATCGGTGGCAATGCCGATCGGCTGCGCGATGACGGGTTCCGAGGCGAAGAGCGTCGCACGAAAACCCTCGGGCAGCGCGATCGCCTTCAGGGCCTCGGCCGGAGTCAGTAGCGGCGTGGTTTCGGGCTGGGTGTTGCCTGGGGTCTCGTTGTCGGCTCCGTGAGAGAAGTCGGCGGAGAGAAATAGCAGGAACAGAACCGTGATCAACTCATTGCGCATCAGCCCGGACCCATTGCTGAAGGAGTGTCGACTTCTCAGGAGCCTGTCCCAGAATTAGCCAATAGGGAGCTATTGTGGCTCGCGAAATGGCGAGCACAACCGCCCGGGGTAGGGCGGTTCGGCCAGGTTCGAGGTATCAACGAACCGGTAGCTTTTGGTGGGGGCGAGTCGTGCCATCACACCCGGAAGCAGGGTGTAAGCCGCCAGCGCTGGCGCGGGAACGGGCCAGCGGTGTTCTCCTGGACCGGGAAGGCTGGCTGGACTTTTCGGGCGATGGACGACGGTCCCGCGCATGCATGGTGGACCTTGCACGCCCGCAAGGTCTGCCAGATTTGCGCAGAGTCTTGCCGTTCAAGGTCTTGGGATACGGGATTCCAGGCGCAAAACCCCGGCGACCGATATTGCTGATAGAACGCTGCAAACTTGCCCAAGCGATAACTTCGCCGGGGGGCCTCGGGCCGCTTTGAGCAACGGCGTTCCACCAGGGGAAGCCGCTGCGAATCCCGCCGCGCGGTGCCAGTATGAATCGATTGGCCTGTCAAAGTTCCGTCCGCGCCGCTTTGGCGCTAGCATGTTTGGCTGCGTGTCTTCCTCGAGCACTCGCGCAGGTGGCAACGACCGGCACGCGACGGTTGCCGCCGTTGTCGACGCCGATGGATGTGGCCCAGAAGCCGGTCGACTCGTCGCCCGGGTCTGCCCCGATCAACGTGCCTAGTGCAACTACCGCTGCCGCGCCCACGGGGTATGCGCCGGTGCCTTATGCCTCGTCGCGAAACGGCTACGCGCGCGCCGACATCCAACTTACGAGCG
The DNA here is from genome assembly GCA_035546535.1 of Pirellulales bacterium. Lineage (NCBI taxonomy): Bacteria > Pseudomonadati > Planctomycetota > Planctomycetia > Pirellulales > Pirellulales bacterium. Next base: position 47,649 of record DASZWQ010000156.1, read on the forward strand.
CATTGACCGAGCCGGCGATCGTCCCGGCCGCGCAAATGCGCCGACTTCCGCCGCTCACGACATTGACACCGGATGCGGGGGACAAGCCGATGCGCAGGCCGATGCCCGCTCACATCGGGGCGCAGCCGCCGGGAAGTCGACCGGCGGACGGCGTGGCGCGCGTCCTGTCGGGTTCCGATGCCGTGGGACACCGGGCGATTATTTTGGGCCCGCCGCCGCAGCCGGCCGACAGCAATAGCAGCCTCGCCAACGTGGGCCGTTCGACGCTAAGAACACCCGGATTACTTCCCAAGATGCTGCCCAGCCCGATCAGTCGCTCGCCGGCGCATTGAGACGTGGGCAGACGGTAGCGAACAGAGTACACCGCTGCTTCTTCGTCGGGCGTCAGGCCGGCCAGAAATGCCACGGCCAAAGAGAACAAAGCGAGCCGCCAGTTTGAGGTTCCCGACAGGGAGAGCCACCGGCGGCTCGATGCCCGCGCTCCCTGGAAAGGGACCGCAGGCTTAATTGTCACGATAGAGATTCTTGATCTCGAACGCAACAAAAAAGTCGCGCGTCTGCGGCCTTTTGCAACGCGCTACACACGCGTGTTACTTCCGTGGCGTCGATCAACGTGTGTTCACGCGACGGTGTATTCACGCGATTGTGTGTTCAAGCGACTGCGATCGCGCGTTACACGCGTTTGCGTGCAGTCGTCGCGATAGTCGTCATCACGACCGCGATTGCGGCGAGCAGCCATGTCGCAGGTTCGGGCACGGCGGCGGCATTCGCCGGTCCACCCGAGCCGGCACTGCCGTAGGTGCCCAGCCAGTTCGCCGAGATCAAGGCCAGGTCCTGGCTGTTGACGATGCCGTCGTGGTTGAGATCGGCGGGGCCGCTCCCCTTGGCGAGCCAACTGCTCGCGATCAGCGCTAAATCCTGCGAGTTGACGATGCCGTCGCTATTGGCATCTCCGCTGAGTGGCACCAGGTGATAGCCCATGATATCGAGCGCCGTAAATTCGATCCCCATGTTGGGCGTGGCGCCCGGGGTTGCGTAGGCGTCCTGAATGCGTGGTGGGCTGCCGCCGTGGGGCCAGCTGAGAAAGTCGCTGTAGTCGCCGCCGCCGTGTTGATTGAAGCCGACCAGGTCGGTTGTGCCGTCGAGCGAGAAAAAGGCTGTTGCACTTGCGGCGGTATTGAAACTTCGCGCGCCGCTGGCGTCGTACCGAAATAAATCCATCGGCCAGATCGCCGAGTTCGGCGGCGCCGTGCCGTTTGCCAGTCCGTTCAGCGCCGAGCCAAAGCCCAGCACTTCATCGGTTTCGTGCATGGCGGTTGCCATCAGATCGAATTTCGACGGATCGGTCGATGCACGGGAAAGATTCATGATCGACGTATTCAGCGACACGGTACCATCGGGCATGCCGTCCGGCGGGACAATGGCGAAGCCCAAGGCTCGTGCGTTTGGCAATTGCAGATTGACCGTCAAGTTGTTGTTAACGGGATTATTAAGCGTGTGCGGTAAATGGCTGACGGCGATGCCGTCGTTGATGCTGGTGGCGCTATTCGCCAGCGCGGCGACGTAGCTCGTATAGGGCACGGGATCGAAATAGGTCGAATTCGTCCCTAGCCCGCTCGTCATCTCCTTGTACTCAATCGTGACGGAGATCGGGTCGGTGATGACACTTTCGTAGATGCCGATAGCCGCGTTGATCGTCGCCTCGATCGTGGCGGCGTTGGGGTCCGTGGTGATCGAGCTGTCGAAAATGGGCGTGATCGTAATGGCTCGCCCCGGGAGACCGCCGGCAAGCAAGAGCCCCATCGCGATGAGCGTGGCGGCGAAGAAGTGCGGCGTGGTGAGCCGCTGAAAATCCCTTTTCATTGCTGATTGGATTCCTGATCGCTGCCCCTTGGATGCGTTGAAACATCCATCGTATCATCGATGCTGAAAATTCGCGCCGTCAATTGAACGTGGCGACGGCGGAAAGTCTTCGGCGTCGAGCCGGTCGTGAGGATTTTTCGGTCGACGGCCAATCGTGGGACATTGTCGGATGGCCTCCGGGCCCAGGGTGAGGAGCCTTCGCCGGCGGAACCGAAGCAGCGCGCGCTGGCCGCTGCTAGCTGACGGAATGTGACGACTCGTCGGCCGCCGCCTTTTGTCCGGCGATAAAGACGTGACCGCATCTCCTAGCGGTGCATCGATATTCGACATCGACGCCGGTGACCGCTAAAAGTCCATGCCGATCGATGCCGAATCGCGGTACGTAACCGGGCGGCTGTGTCTCGGCGCCGCAGCGGGGACACAATCTCCGAGTCATGGGGCCGTACTCCATTCAAACGAGCTTGGTAGTTACTGCAGTTGTCGCGTGCGCGCTGAAGCACAAAGCAAATTCGATACCTGGGATCGTTTCAGCACGCAGTTAGAAGTCGCGAGCGACGCACCGCCGGGCTTGGGAAGAATCTCGACGCGCAAAAAAAGCCGCGAGCGCCGATACCGGGTGAAGTCTCGGCCGTACTCGCGGCTTCGCCGCCGGCCTGGGGAAGGCGATTGGCCGGCTGGCAATTACACCGTTCGTCGCAACAGGGCTTTAAGGAATCGGCCCCTCGCGACCGGCGGCCGGGTGAACCGCCGCGCGAGACTTTGCAATTCCGGTGCCGGAAACGCGATGTTCCGCAAATCGCGGCAGGCCGAGCAGTACCGAGCCGCAATCGTGGCCACTGGCCGGTCATCATGGTCGCCGACGAATCGATCATGAGTGCGGCGAGCATTACAGGCTGCCGATCGTCCGTAGGCGCTACGGCGTCTCCTGGCTGCCACCGTAGTGGCGATCGATGGCCTGCTTGATTTCCGGCAACGTCTGCGCCGTAAGCGACTGGCCCTGAACCTCGCACCGGTAGGTGCCATGGTGGCGCAGGAAGGGGGGCTCCCCTTCTGCGTGCCAATCAAGAAAGATAACCACGCCACGGTACGTGGCGATCGCATCGGACTGCATAGCTTCGGTCCCCGAAACCAGAAGCGGAATGCTATGGAAGAAGCGCACGAAGTATAGCGCGACGGGCTCAGAATAGCCATCTTTCCCCCCGGCGGTTCGGGTAACGCCGTGAGGCATCGCTCGGCGAGAGGCTTGTCTCTCCGCGCTTCTTCCTCGCCCGTCCACGTCGTGGCACACTCTTTGCCCCTGCTGAGCGATTGAGTGGGCACGGATACCGCCAGTGAAACACTCCCATGAGTGACAAATTGTCGCCGTGTTTTCTCGTTTTGATCATTGCGCTGGTTTTGATCCTGGCGCTAAACGGCAGTGCGTACGCTCAACCACGCGGAGGAGCAGGCGGGATTGGCGCCGCCAGTGGCGGTTTCGGTGGTCCTGGCGTCGGCGTCTCGGGAGGAGGTGCGCCGGCGATCTCAGGCTCATGGGGGCCTATCAGCCACGTGCATTCCTGGGCCGCGACTGCTGCGCCGCAGTCTGCGGATCCGAATGCGCAGCTGTCGTACACAGCCCGACCCGCGCCGGTCCATGGATATGTCGCTGCGGCGAGTGTGCGGCGGCGCGCCGCAGTGCCGTTCTCCGCCATCCTGCCCGACATTCGTCCGCGAACATCGTTATCGAGGCGCGATGATCTCTATCTCGGACTGACGCATAGCGTGCTGGGCAATCCGCACGGAGACAGTCGACGGCCGCGAAAGCACGTCGGCCAAAGCACGATCGGCGCGCAGCTGGGGCCGGATGCCGACGCACAGAGTCACGGCCCGTCCGCCGATCGAGCCCCCCGTTCGATCCTGCCGCGGCAAGCGATGCCGACGCCCGACCAGGGCACTATGATCGAGCGACAGAGGCACAGGCGTATGTCGAGCACTGCCCTTCGCGGGCGGCCAGGCACCAGAACCGCTGCGACGGCGCGGCGGGGTGCATGAACGCATCTCTTCCCGTCAGGGGGCAGGAGGTCCAAGCTCGCAGCGCTACGTGGGCGCGTACGATCGTTACTTGCTCACGACCGGCGTCGGCGGCCAGACGTAAGCTTCGGGAAAGCTGCGCTTGATCGCCCGGAAATCGCGCTCCGAGAAATTGGGCGGCGGCAAGTAGATCTGCCCGACCGGTCGATCGCCCAGCCATCGTCGGAATGCTGGTAACGAACGTCCGTCGTCGTTCGGCGATTGCAGCTCGGCGAGCGTATAGACGGAACCGCCCCGGGCCGTGATCTCTTCGGCCAATTCTCGTCGGCTGCGCACGGTGTTGACTTGCCAGGCGAACCAGCCGACGAGCAGCGCGACGCCTGCGATCGCGGCCAGTAGCGTCCCCAGGCTGAAGCGGAGGCGGCGGCTAGGAAGCGGAATCGCGAAAGCCATATAAACTATTGTAGTCCCGCGGCCTGCTCTCGCATCCCGCGGTGACCAGGCCTAGGATGGAGCCGTAGGGGCGTTGGCCGTGCCCTGTGTGCAGGCCATCTGATGGATCGATGGATCCTGATTTTGATAAGGAGTGTCGCGTGCGCCGACCTGTTTTGAAATGGTTGTTGTTCGCCGCGGTGGGCCAGGTGACGGTGGCGGCAGCATTCGCGCAAGGCCAGGTCGCAAGCGATCAATCCCCCGCCGCGGCCTCTTCGACAGATCGCGCGGTCAGCACAACCAGCGACCCACTGCCGGAGCCATTGCAGTTCTACAAGGGGCGCGAGATCGCGCCGTACATGACATTTCACGGCGCCGATTGGCTGGTGCGCAAGGAACGGCAAAGCGAAGAGGACTGCAACCGGCTGGTCAAGGCGCTGAAGATCAAGCCCGGCCAGACCGTCTGCGACATGGGATGCGGCAACGGCTTCTACACGATCCGCATGGCCCGGCTGGTGGGCGAGCGTGGCCGCGTGCTGGCCGTCGACATTCAGCCGGAGATGCTCTCGCTGCTCGACAAACAGGTGAAGGGGAAAAAGATCAAGCACGTCGAACCGATCCTCAGCACGCCCATTGATCCCAGCCTGCCCGAGGGGGAAGTCGACCTGATCCTGATCGTGGACGTGTACCACGAGTTTACTTACCCCGAGCACATGCTGAAGGCGATGCGCAAGAGCCTGGCGCCCGGAGGGCGGATCGCGCTGGCCGAGTTTCGTCTCGAAGACCCGTCGGTTCCGATCAAGCTGCTGCACAAGATGAGCAAGGAACAGATCTTGAAGGAGTACGAACCTAACGGCTTCAAACTGGTCGAACAATTCGACGAACTGCCGTGGCAACACCTGATGTTCTTCGAGAAAGACGATAGCAAGTAGGGTGCACTGTGTGCACCATGCACAAGGTGAGACTGAACACGGGACGCGTGCCATCCTTTTTCGCTGCAAGCGAATCAGTATGTACAGAGCTAATGGGCGATCGCCGGAGGGCTCTACGGTCCCTCGGCCAGCAATCGATCCACCTTCGACAGCGCCTCGCCGATTGATTCATCGAGCACCAGATCAGCAAGGCCGTCCAAGGGCGTTGGGTCGCGATTGATGATCACCAGCTTCGCGCCATGTTCCTTGGCCGTGCGCGGAATACTGGCCGCCGGCTCGACCACCAAGGACGACCCAAGTGCCAGAAGCACGTCCGCCTGCCGCGCCAGTTGAAACGCGTTTTGAATCACCGCCGGTGGCAATGCCTGACCGAAGGAGACCGTGGCATGCTTTAGCCGGTCGCCGTCGCAAGCAGGACAGGGGGGCACCCGCTTGGTGCGACGAAACGCTTCGACCAGCGGATCGACGTCAAAACGCTCGAGGCAATCCTGACATTCGATCATCATCGCCGTGCCGTGCAGCTCGAGCACGCGCTGACTGCCAGCCCGCTGGTGCAGTTCGTCGATATTTTGCGTGATGACGCCCACGAGTCGGCCTTGCTCTTCCCAATGGGCGAGCGCCCGATGGCCGGCGTTGGGGCGCGCGTCGCGGAATTCGAGCTGACCGGCCGCCTTCTGTTCCCAGTATTCATGGCGCGCTTCGGCGCTTTGCATGAACTCCTGGTACATGATCATGCGAAAGCGCGTCCAGATGCCCCCCGGCGAGCGAAAATCGGGGATGCCGCTTTCCGTGCTGATACCGGCGCCGGTGAAGGCAACGGCCGATTGCGCGTGAGAGAGCCATTCGGCGATCGTTTCGTGCGAGGTCATACCGCCATGATGAGGCAGGTCGCGCTAAAAGGCAATCTTCTGCCTACTGTAGCCGGCCCTCTTTGAGGGCCGGTAATTTTCGCAAGAGGCTCCGGGGGCCCAGACCCAGGGCTACAGTGAACATTCGTCGCAAATCCGCTCACATCGCGCGCAGCTGCGCGCCCAGTGTCTGCCCACAGCGGGCGACAATTTCGTGGCAGATTTTGTCGGCTTGCTCTCCCGGCAGCGTGCGTTGCGGATCGCGCAGCTTGATCGACAGCAGGATGCTTTTCTTGCCGGCGCCCAGCCGCTCGGCATCGCGATAGGTGTCGCGGTAGCTGAGCTGTTCCAGAATCGCTCCGGCCGCGTCGCGCACGACAGCGGCGATTTCGGCCCAGGTGACGCGCTCGTCGACGACCAGGTTCAAATCGCGTTCGATGGCGGGAAAGGGAGCGAGCCGCTCGAATTGCGGGACGAGGTTGGCGAGCTTGTCGAGCACGGCCAGATTCACCTCGGCAACTGTCGAGCGGCCGCGCAGGTCGAACTTGTGCAGACAATCGCGACTGACCTCGCCCAGGAAGCCCAGTCGTGCGCCGTCGACGAGCAGTTCGCCGCAGCGCGTCGCGTCCAGCAGCGCCGACGGTGCGGCCGGCCCGATTGACAGAGTTGCGCGCGGATTCAGCCGTGCCACGATCGCCTCGATCACCCCTTTGAGAGACACAAAGTCGCCCCCCGTCGTGATCGCCAGCATCCGCTCTTCATCGGGCAGGCCCGTGGCACGCGGCAGATAGACGTGCGCCATTTCGAACAGCTCGATCGTGGGATTCGAGAGCGTTTCGTTGGTGTAGCGCGCGGCCAGCAGGCTCGGCACGAGACTGCGTCGCAGATAACTGGCGCGGCGCAGAATCGGCATCTGCGTCACGAGCGGCGCCGCGTCGGTCCAAGGGCTGTAGGCATTCGACAAATCCTCTTCGACCACGCTGAGGGTCAAGGCTTCGTCGAAGCCGGCCGCCACCAGCACCTGGCGGATGCGATCGTGAACCTGGTCTTCGCGGCTGCGGGCGGAGGCGGCCATCGGCACGCTGACGTCCTCGGGAATCTCATCGTATCCGTGGATGCGCGCGACTTCTTCGACCAGGTCGATCTCGCGCGACAGGTCCGCGCGCCAGCTTGGCGGAATGACTTCGATCTGGTCGGCGTCCGACTTCACTTCCCGGTTGCCGAGATCCGCAAGGATCTGCCGTACGCGTGCCGGCGGAATGTCGATTCCCAGGATGCGCTTGAGTTGCGATAGCCGCAACACGACCGGCATACGGGCCGAGGGCTTGGCGCCGACGTCGATCACGCCCGCCGCCAAGGTACCCCCGGCCAGTTCCAGGATCAGCCGGCACGCGCGACGGCTGGCCCAATCGACCCCGGCAGGATCGAGCCCACGCTCGAAGCGGAACGACGAGTCGCTGTGCAGATTCAAGCGGCGGGCGGTGGTGCGGATCGACAGGGGATCGAACGCCGCGGCTTCGAGCAGGATATCGCGCGACTGGTTCGTGACCTCGGTCTCGGCCCCCCCCATCACGCCGCCGACGCCGATCGCGCGCTTGTTGTCGGCAATGACGCACACGCCCGGCCCGACGTTGTAGGTGCGGTGATCGATCGCCAAGAGCTGTTCGTCGGGGCGCCCCTCGCGAACGATGATTTCATGTCCGCCGACGCGCGCCAGGTCGAAGGCGTGCAGCGGTTGACCGCACTCCATCAGGACATAATTCGTGATGTCGACGATATTGTTGATCGCCGCGATGCCGATGGTTGCCAGCCGCTCTTTCATCCAGGCGGGGCTGGGGCCGACTTTCACTCCCTGGATCACCCGCGCCGTGTAGCGAGGGCAAAGTTGCGGGCAGTCGATGCGCACTTTGGCGAGGGTGTCGATCTTGGGCCCCGATTCGGGCAGATCAACCGGCGGCAGCTTCAATTCGCGTTCGAACAGCACCGCCGCTTCGCGCGCGATCCCGATATGCCCCAAACAGTCGGGCCGGTTGCTCGTGACTTCCAGGTCGATCGCCAGGTCGTCGCCGACCTGCTTGGTCTCTTCGTGGTTCAGGCCCGCCAGCATCAAGCGGCGCTCGAACTCGGCGGCCGGCATGTCGAGCCGCACGTAATCTTTCAACCAGTTCCAGGAGACGATCATGGCAAGCTACGAATGCGAAGTTTGCGAGGAGTGGCTGCGCCGCACCCGTTAAAACTGTTCCAGGAAGCGGACGTCGTTCTTGTAAAACTCGCGAATGTCGGTCACGTTGTGCCGGCGGGCACAAACACGCTCGACGCCCAGACCAAACGCAAAGCCCGACACTTGTTCGGGATCGTAGCCGACGGCGGCCAGTACGTTGGGATCGACCATGCCGGCGCCCCCCATTTCGATCCAGTTATCGTTCCAGCTCATGTCGACTTCCACGCTCGGTTCGGTGAACGGGAAGAAGCTTGGCCGGAAGCGGATATGTACGTCGCCGCCGAAATAGCTGCGGGCAAATAGTCGCAGCACGCTCTTCAGATCCGCCATGGTGACGTGCCGGTCAACGAGCAGTCCCTCGATCTGATGGAACATCGGATAGTGCGTGGCGTCGGCCGTGTCGGGCCGATAAACGCGCCCCAGCGAGATGATCCGTACCGGCGGCGGCGTCTTCTCCATCACGCGGATCTGCACCGTGCTGGTCTGGCTGCGTAACAGCAGCGGGCTGCTGGCAGAAGTGCCGCCCAAGGCTGGGTGCGGCGCCCGTTGCGCTTTGTCAGGCGCGCTGACCGCGGCCGTCGACAGGTAGAAATTTTCGAGTGGATCGCGGGCCGGATGCGCCGCGGGAATGTTCAGGGCCTGAAAGTTGTGCCACTCGTCCTCGATCTCGGGCCCGCCGGCGGCGCTGAAGCCCAGGCGCCCCATGATCTCTTTCAGGTGTTCGATCGTTTGCGTGATCGGGTGCAGATGGCCCAAACGCACGGCCCGGCCCGGCAGCGTGGGATCGAAGCGCGGTCCGGTTGCCTGGCCGGACCCGCCCGTGTGCGCGGTGGAATTCTTAACCCGCAGCTCGGCGGCGGTGAAGGCGGTTTCGAGCGCCTCTTTGACTTCGTTCAGACGCTTGCCGGCGGCCGGCTTCTCGGCCTTGTCGACCTTGCCGAGCCCCTTTTGGACCTCCTTCAGGCGGCCACTCTTAGCGCCCAGGAACTCGATGCGCGCAGCCTCGAGCGCGGCCGTATCCGCGGCGGCCGCGAAGGTGTTCTCCGCGTCGTCGAGCAGCGAATCGAGTTCGGCGAGAAATTCAGCCAGTGCCATCGCGGCGAACCACGGGAGTACGGGTCGAAAAATCCAGCCAGCAGCGTAACGGCCGGCCCTGGAAAGGGACAGAGGAGTCGCGGCGAATGTTCGTTGTTGCGCACGCTCGGGCGTTTGCGCGAGGCATGGCACCCGCGGCGCGCACGAACACGCAACGGGGCTCGAACCATTCGCAGCCAACCCGAAGCGACGGCTCAGGCCGCCTGCAAGACTTCCTTCACCGCGGCCACGACGGCGTCGAAGCCGGCCGGATCGGCGATGGCCATTTCCGACAGCGACTTGCGATCGAGCGTGATCTTGGCCTTTTCCAGGCCGTGGATGAATTCGCTGTAGCGCAGGCCGCGCTCGCGAACGGCGGCATTGATGCGGATAATCCACAAGCGGCGGAAATCACGCTTGCGTGCGCGGCGATCGCGAAACGCGTATACGCCGGCGCGAACCAACGATTCCTTGGCCGTTCGCAGCAGCTTGCCGCGGCCGCCGCGGAATCCCTTGACCTTCTTGAACAGCCGTTTCTTGGCCTGGGTGCGAGCGGCACCCTTGGTCGTTCTCATGGCAGTCGACTCCTACCGTTTCACGCGTTCAAGGCCTTCCCTGCAAGGAGGGAATGTTTGTTGCCCGGCGTGTTGTTCAGGTTTTTTTAAGACACGGGCCGTGTGGCCGTGCCTTTCGTGCGCGTCTGTGTTCTTAGTAGCTGTAGCCGCGGAGCGAATCCTTGATCCGCTTGGCCTCCATCGGCGCGAGCGTACGCGTGCCACGCAACTTGCGGCGGCGCTTCTTCGTGATATGCGTCGCCAAGTGGCTGGTGCCGGTGCCGCGGTGCATGACTTTGCCGCTGGCGGTCACGCGGAATCGCTTCTTCGAACCTTTGTGTGTTTTTTGCTTGGGCATGGCGTTTCATCCCGCCCGGGGGCGGTAGGGTCCCGATTGAGGAAACCGCGATTATAGAGAAAACCACCCGCCCGGCAAAGAGGGTAAGTCGGGTCAATTCCCGGTCCAGTGACTACTCCGTTTGGCCTCGCTGCCTGCAGGCGCGCGGTATTTTTCTAGTCGGGCCGTTCCTCCCAGGGGAGCTTGCATTCCTTATCGCTTTCGATGGTAGCGCGCATAGCCTGAATTGCGTCCTTCACTTTTTTCGCACGTTGATCCGCTGAATGGGCATCCTCATTCCGCCCCGCCGCACCCAGCGCCTTTGCGTAGTGACGGAGCAGGCGGTCAAGCACAGGATGTTCTTTGCCAGCGGCCGCCTCGACTTGGGAAATTTGGTTCTCAAGTAAATCCATCGCCTCGCGAAGGCGACCGTCCACGGTGAGCATTGCCGCGTAGATTGTACTCTCGGCCGCTCGTAAAGATGGGCAGACGTGGGCCGACGTGAGGTCGGCAGCCTCGTAGATGATGTCGCGCGCCTCGTCCGTCTTCCCCATCTTCAACAAGATTGCACCCTTTACCCTTTGGGCGAAGGCACGGTCAGCCTTATTCGTGGTCGCTTTTAAGTATTCGTCTGCTTTTTGCAACGCCGATTCATACTTGTGCTGTTGCATATCGAGGACTGCCCGAGAATTTAGCACCCGCCGAGCTAGTGCCTCGCGTCTCGTAGCAGGCGGCGCCGTTCCGTCGTTGTCCAATGAGCCGCTTGCTTTGTCCAAGCAGGCTTGCGCTCGGGAGAGGTCGTCTACTTTTAGAAAAGTCGACGTAGCATCGAGCAAGCATTCAACGTACTCGAACTGCACTTCATCATCGAACGCCGAACAAATTCGGCAGGCGCTACAGATAGCACGCGCTGCGCCAATCATGTCGCCAGTTTCAATGTAGGCTTTGTTGAGTACGCACAAGCACTTAATTACCGAAGGAGATAATTCACCATCTGCGGCAATTGCGAGGCGTTGCGCAGTGGAGGCTGCGAGCACTGCCTCCTTGGGACGCGAGCAGAGGATTAGCAAATGGGATCGAGACAACTGAAGTACAATGGTCTCATCACAGGGAGGAGTATTTAGCAACGCGTATTGCGACTGAACGTCATTGAGATCTGCAAGCGCTGATTCGAAATCACCCTTACGAGCGGCCTGAACTGCCTCGCGCTGGAGGTCGTTCGCTTCCAAGAAGGACTTTTGCTCCTCCCCATCGAGCGCTTCATACCAGTCCAGCTTCTCCAACGCCGTCTGCATATTCACAACGTCGCAATGTCCTTCAGGGAGTTCGGCCCGAATCACGGAAAGGGCTTCAAGTATGTGTTCTCGGCCTCCTGAAAGATCGCCCTGGTCCTCGCACTCGGCTACCATTGCCAGGATCAAATCGACCCGACGCCGGGTCTCTGGTGATAGCGACTTGACATGGTCCGCCTGGGCCGCGAAACAAGGCGAAGCTGGCGTCAGAATGGCGCAGCACAAAGATAGGCCCACGAGAATCTTCAAAGCCCCGACGGAATATCGCATAGAAGTCCTTTGTCGCATCGTCCTACGCGAGGAAAAAGATCGCCTCAACTATACGTGTCTAGATTCTGTGCGCAGACGGCTTGCCCCGGCAAGGTCAGTCCGGGCGCTAGCATCGGCACCTAGGGCCGCGTGTCCCGCAGGGCCGCTGCTGCTGGGGGCACACCGATCACGGTTCCAGCAGCTTTCCCTCGTCCTCGTCAAATAGGCGCGCCCTGGAAACTCCATGGGCGCGCATCATTACCGGCGCAGCACCGGCTGGCTCGCGCCTTCGAGCGATGCGGGAAGCGGCTTTCCGGCGACCACGGGCTGGTCGATCGCCTGAGTCGTGACCAACAGAAGCTGACGGAACAGGTGCTCGCTCGTCCCGGCTTTCCATTTTTTGCCCGTGGCGACGGATCGTTTCTGCGTCAGACCTGAGCAGATCCATGTCTCGCCCAACCGCGATTGGAACTCGGTGGCACACTCGCGGATCTTTAAGCCAGGGATCGTGACTCCGCCGTTTTTGACCGACTGTGACGCATCGATTTCCGAGAAGGATAGCGCGAGCTTTACATGCACTTGATCTTCCGGCAAGCGGCGCGTCGCGACTTCGGCGCTCGTGCCCGCAAACTTCTTGATATCCCGTCCCTCCGGGGTCCGGCCGCTCGGGAATTCCGAGCCGCTACGGAAGCTGCTTGTCTTTCCTTCTTCCGTCGTAACATTCGGCGCACAAAGCTCGGTCGCCAGTTTTTGCCGCTCGAGCGCATCGAGCAACGCGAAGAACGGATGATTCGGCGGCAGCGAGCCGCATGGAGTTATCGTGCTGTCGCCGCGTCCCGAAGAGTCGGGCGGAACGGCCGTCACTTTGTCGGTCACCGCTCGCAACTGCGCCATGCGCTGCGCGTCGACGCCCTGGGGCGTGGGGATCCGAAAGTCAAAACCCTTCTGTCGCAGAACCGTTACATCAATCTCCACGAGGCGCAGCGTAACGAGCACTTGTTGGGAACGGCTCGATTCGCCTGTAGACGCCGGCGCTGCTTCGATCACACCCTGAGGAATTACTACCGGCTCCTCGGCACGCGCCATGCCGCTTGCACAGGCGGCTATCGCCAAAAAAAGGATGAGGCGTCGCATGCAAGGAATCTCGAAGGTCCCTGTGACGATCTGGCCTCGCGCCGCCGAGAGATCAATCGAGAAAATCCGTTTCATCATCGTCGCGATTCGTCCTGCCCGGGGGCGTTCGAAGGAAGCGTCCATCCTTAAAAACCGCTGGCGGCGCATCGAGAGGCTCGTGGACCGCGAACTTTGCGGCTGGTAAATATCAAGTGGCCGTCCAGGGCGTCAATCACAGCTGGAACCGGAACGGCGAACTGCCAGGCGAATGTGCCCGTTTACGGGCGGGAATGTAACCGGGGTCCGGCTAGCGCGCCGGTGCCGGTTTTTCGGCCCCGCGACGCTTTCGGCGGAACTCGCGACCCCCTTGCCACGATGTGCGGCGAATGGGTTAGCGAGCAGACGACCTAGAATTTAGGGATTCAAAGGGATTCAGTGGGCGGGCCGTGTCACCCCCCGGACCACCGCTAGCGGGCCGGCGGCGCTGCTCCGAATTCCTTCCCGACTTCCGGGGGCCTAGGTATAGTCTGTGAAGTTCGGGGCCGGCTTTCGCGGGGTCGCCCCGCCGTGATTGCGCCCCGTGCCGTTTCGGCGAGCTCCTGATGCAAGCCACTATGATGAACTTTCACGATGACCGTCCGCGGGATTTCATGTTGCTTCGTCACGCGCGCACGGTCGCTGCGCTGTTTCTGGTGCTTGTCGCTGTTGCCCCGCGCACGGTAGGAGCCGATGAGCAGTTGTCCGGCTGGCAAGGGATGCGGATCGTCAAGCAGGAAGGCGCGCCGAGCCGGATGTTCGCCGCCGACCTGGCCGGTAGCGGGCGGCAGCAGTTGATCGTGGTCAACACGCGCATGTCGAGGCTGGATATCTATCGTTGGCTGCCCGCCGGCGATCGGAAAGCCGCGACCACTTCCGACGCCGAGCGTCCCAACGATCTGCCGGGTGCCGCCGATTGGAAGCGCGCGGAATTGGCGCTCGACGAGTTGCCTGCTGATGCACTCGCACGGGATATCGACGGCGACGGCAAGCCGGAGCTTGTCATTCTGACCACGCCTTCGAACAAAGTGCTGCTTTACAAGGCGGCCGCCGGCGACTCCGCCTCGGGCGTCGAGTGGAAGAAGGCCCGACATTGGGATCTGCTACCGGGTGTACCTTCAGGCAAGCGTGAGCTTTTATTGCTGCGCGAGGCATCGCCGGGCGTGTTCGAGCTGTTCGTCAGTTGCGAGCAGGGGATTCAAACGCTGCAGTTGCAGCCCGGTGCGCGGGCGGCATGGCTCAGCCCACGCGAGCGGCGCGGCCGGCTGGAATGGCGCTTTGTCGATCTCGACGGCGATGGCGACCAGGACCTGTGGGAATGGTCGCAACAACCGAAGCAGACGATTCGCTGGCACGAAAGCCGCGACGGCAAATTGATGTCGGCCCAGACGCTCTACGAACACCCGGTCGCCGGCGCCCGGGCGTTGCCGGTGCAGGGCGCTCCGGCGGAGTTGTTGCTTCTGGGCGGCGTGCAAGAAGGCTTGCTGCGGCGCTACGTCCTGGGACGCGGCGAAGAAAGCGAGCTTGGCCGCCAGGAATCGCTGCCGATGCCGGGCGGGCCGAAGGCGCTGTGGACTGGCATTCAACTCGCCGGAAAACCGGCGCTCGTGGCCGTCGACTCGGGCCAACCGCGACTGCGCGTGCAGCCGGTGGGCGATCTGGGATGGCAGGCCGAAGAAACCTTCCCGCTGATTAGCGGCGTGCGCGGCCTGGCCGCGGCGCATGCCCAGCCCGGCAAGCTGCTCTTGTGGGTCAAGGATGCGACGGACCTGTACACGAGCGTGTGGGAAAACAACCGGATGACCTATCCGGTGGCCATGCCGCAATCGGCCGACGTGGCCGACCGCACGATTCTCGCACTCGGGTCGACGGGCAACACCGCCTGGTGGGTGCAGCGCGTTGGCGCGGATCTCGACCTGTATGTGTGGGAGCAACAGCAGATGGAGCCCACGCGTACGCGTTTCACGGGCCAGGGCACGAAGGCCGAGAAAGTCATCTGGCTCGGTGGCAAGCGCGTGCTGGTGCAGCCATCGTACAGCAACACGCTGAAAGTCGTTTCGCTGGATGACGCCGGAAAAGTAGGAGTTCGCGAGCCGGCAAATCTGGTGAAAGTCGATCTCGCCGAATTCGGCATTTATAACTTCGGCGGTCGGCCGCGGCTGGGCCGGTTGACCGATGGTGTCCTGCAATGGCTCAACGACGACATGCAACCCACGGACCAGGTGATGCTGCCCGAGGGGCAAAAAATCGCCAGCTTTGTACCGCTGGCCGACGGCACGGCCTGGGCGCTGGAGCAAGGCGGGGCCTTCGTGCATCAACTCAAGCCTGACGACGCTGGCATCCTGCGCGTGAAGGACAGTATCAAGCCGCCGGGGGGAAGCCAGTTGTTGCTCGACGCCGTGCTGGGCTTGATGCTCGTCGACCAGGACAGTGTCATTCGCCTGGGCAAAGGCCGCCCCTGGGAATTGACGTTGAAAGACAGCTTCGACGGTCGCGTCGGTCGGCCGAGCGGCGTCAAGGAGCCCGCGATTCACCGCATCACGACGACCGACGTGACGGGCGACGGACAGGAAGAATGCATTCTGTTCGACGACGCCCGCCACCAGGTCACGGTGCTAGGCCGTGGAGAGAACGGTCTCATCCCCCTCGGGTCGTGGAAGATTTTCGATGATCGCACGTACCCCTACGGCGGCAAGGAAGAACAGCAAGTCGCCGAGCCGCGCACCGTGATCGGCTTCGACGCCGACGGCGATCACGCGCAGGATCTGGCCCTCTTGTGCCAGGATCGATTGATCATTTACGTCGCTCGGGAGACGAATTGATGTTGCGGCGAATCTTTTTCGGCATGGTCTGCGGAACCATCGGCATGGTGCTGCACCCGGCAGCAGCGACAGCCGGTCAGCAGGTGACCGTCACGCTCGTCGGCGGCGCCAAAATCACGGCTGAACTGCTGCGTGAAAACGACCAGGGCATCGTCCTGGACCTGGGGCACGACGTCTTGCAGATTCCCGCTAAGCGGCTGCTCGGCATTGACCGCGGTGCCAATCAAGAGACCGACGAATCGCACCGCGACCGCGGCATTTTCCTGACCGGCCGTGCCGCGCCGGCCGACGTGCCCGAGTTGGCCAAGCGCTGTGGCGACTCGGTCGTGATGGTCAAGACCGCCGTGGGGCAGGGGAGCGGTTTCGTCATCAGCCACAAAGGGCACCTGATCACGAACTACCACGTCGTCGAGGGCGAGACCAAGATCTCGGTCATCTACTTCAAGCCCACGCCGCAGGGCTATGAAAAGCACGAGTTGAAGAAGGTGCGCATATTGGCCTTGCAGCCGCTGCGCGATATTGCGCTTTTGCAGCTCGATTTGGCCGAACTGTCGGGCGATCCGCCCAAGCCGGTGCTGATCGACGATCGTGACGACTTGCGCGTGGGCGACGTGGTGTTTGCCATCGGTAACCCGCTGGGTCTCGAGCGAACCGTGACGCAAGGCATCGTCAGCTCGACGAGCCGCACGATCGGCCACATGCGATTGATTCAGACCGACGCGGCCATCAACCCCGGCAACAGCGGCGGACCGCTTTTCAATTTGCGGGGCGAAGTAGTGGGCATTGCCTGCGCCGGCGCGACGATGTTCGACGGACTGGCCTTTGGCATTCCGGCCGCCGACCTGATCGAGTTTCTCACGCACCGCGACGCCTACTTGTACGACGCGTCGCAGCCGCAGAATGGCATTACTTATCTTCCTCCGCCGACCCGTGAAGCGGTGGCGGCCGCCGCGGCGGCCCTCAAGACCGATAGCGCCAAAACCCAGCCGGCTGACGCGAGCGCCGGCGCGAAAGGACAATAATGAAACTGCGACCCATTGCCTCCCGGGCTGCCTTCGTGCTGCTAGCCTTGCTTTTGGTTGCTACGACCCAAGCGGCCGAGTTGCAGCCCTCGCATCAATGCTTGCCGGATGAAACGGTCTTCGTGCTGCGCGTGCCGGCGGGCCGCAAGTTCGTGGACGTATTCCGCGAGCAGACCAAGCTGGGGAGCGTGCTGTTAAGTCCGCAGCGCTTCGAAGGCGTGGTGAACCTGATTCGCGAGCAAGCCGGCGAAGGGCTGACTCAATTCACCGAATCGCTCGGTAAGTACAACCTGAAGATCGAGGACTTTCCCAAGCTCTTCGACAATGAGGTGGGGTTCGCCGTCATCGTCGAGCCGCGCCGCGGACGCTATCCGCTGGCCGTGGGACTGGGCTGGGCCGAGCCGGATGGCGACTTGGGGCAGCGGCTGATGGCGGCGCTGGCCCAGTCGATCGATGACGAAAAAGATGTCGCCGGCGGCGCCCGACGCGTCGATTTCGATATCGACGGGCAAACCGTGATCCACATTACCACACCGATGAAGGGGCCGGCCGAGTTGCCCAGCTTCAACGTCGACGGCGAAGATCTCGACGAGGAAAAGATCAAGGCCAAGCTGGAAGAACAGCGGAAGAAGGCGGCCGATGCGAAGCAGATCGATATCGACGAGGTTCACACCTTCGTGACGCGCCTTGGCAATCGTCTGCTGATCGGCACCACGTTTCCGCAGAACGAGTCAGAAGTCCGCGAAGAATTGGGCGACGATCCTGACAAGAAGATCGACCTGAGCGCGCTGACGGGCCTGGAAGAGGCCAAGGGAATCTTCGCCCGCTTCCTGAAAGCTCATTCGTCGGCGCCGGCGGGCCTGATGCCGCGCATCATGGCGACGCCAGGCCTGGCCGCGGCGCTGCCCGACGGTACGCCGCTTGTGGACGTGTTGTTCATGCCGGAGCCGCTGCTACGGCTGGCCAAGGACGCGGAAAGCCCGACGCCCGCGCGGATCATCAAGATGCTGGGCCTCGACAAGCTGGGGCCGGGCGCCGTGCGCATCGCGCTGGATCGCGGCGCCATGCGGGCCGGACTGTTCGTCTCGGCTCCCGAGCCGCGACAAGGACTGCTCGCGCTTTTGGATCAGCCGACATTTCAGCCCGATCCGCCGGCCTGGGTTCCGGCGAACGCATTGAGCTTCGATCAGTTGAGCTTCGACCTGGGCAAGGCCTACAAGCTTCTGCGCGAGGTGCTGATCAGCGAAGGGGGTGACCAGGCGCAGACGATGATCAATCAGGTCGAGCAGCAGATTGGCGCCTTCCTGCAAACCGACGTGGAAACCATCTTGTCCTCGGTCGGGACGAACCATTACTTCGTCTCGTTCCCCGACGCGGCGGTCGACGTCAAGGCGGCCCTCGAAGACGAGGAAGCGGAGGCCGCCACGTCGCGCATGGGCATTGTCTGGCAATTGAAGGACGAAGCCCTGTGGAAGCGGCTGATGCAACTGGCGGGCGGTTTTGCCGCGCTTTCCGAAGGTATGATCGAGCCGGCCGAAGAGCAGGGCTACATCGGCCTGCGCATCAACGTCGAAGATGCCTTCACCGGCGGACTATTTGTCGGCCACGGGCACATGGTGCTGGGGCTGGGCGAAGACGTGATCGAGCCGCTTCTGTCGACGGTGCGCAATCCGCCCGAGGGGGCCGCCTCGTTCCGCGGCGGCGACTTGCCGCGCAGAGCGGCGGCGCTATTGCCGCCGGAACCGTCCATCTATTACCAGGTGGCCAACTTCGACGGGTATCTGAAGTCGCTGCGGGAATCGCTCGGCTCGCTGTTCGAGTATTCGGTAAGCAGCCGGACCATGGGCACTCCCACGAGTATCACCGTTGGTGGCGGTGGTGGCGGTGGCCAGGACGATGGCGAGAAAGTGGACGTCGAGCTGATGAAGAAGCTCCAGGCCCTGCTGCCCAGCGAACAGGAGCTTGAAGGAGCGACCGGCGTCAGCGTCAGCCAACTGGTCCCGAACCAGCACGGTGTCACGCTGCGGACGGCCATCGAGATGCCGGCGCCGTAAGGGCGCCTCTCACCTACGCAGATTCCGTGTGCCATGCTTTTTCGCCGAGAGGCGAGTAAGCATGCGGTTTGTAGGGTGCCCTTTGGGCACCGTGATTAAACGCAAGAGTCGTGGTGCCCACAGGGCACCGTACATGGCTCGAATTTACCGCTTCTCGAGGGGCACGTACGTACGCGTTTTCGCGCCGATGTAGCGGGCTCTGGGGCGGATCAGCCGATTGTTGTCGGCCTGTTCGATGACATGCGCGCTCCAGCCCGACACGCGGCTCACGACGAAGAGCGGCGTGTACAGGTAGATCGGCAAGCCCATGTAGTGATAGAGCCGGGCACTGGGCCAATCGAGATTCGGCGGCAGCTTCTTCTCGCCGGTTACGATCCGCTCGATGATCTCGGCCATCTGTTCCATGTCGTCGTGGCCGGTCTCTTTGGCGATTTCCTGGCACAGTGTTTTCAGATACTTGGCCCGCGGGTCACCGGTCTTATAGACACGATGGCCGAAGCCCATGATCAGTTGCTTGGCAGCCAATGCTTTGCGAACCCACGGTTCGGCGTTCTGGGCGGTGCCGACTTCCTGCAGGACTTCCAGCACGCGCTCGTTGGCGCCGCCGTGCAGGGGACCTTTCAGCGCGCCGATCGCGCCGGTGATCGCCGAGTGCAAGTCCGATCGCGTGGAAGTGATCACTCGGGCCGTGAAGGTCGAGGCGTTGTATTCGTGCTCGGCATAGAGAATGAGCGAGATGTCCATCGCCTTCGTCCAGCGCTCGCTCGGCTTTTCGCCGCGTAGCATGTACAGGATGTTGCCGGCGATCGACAACTTCGGGTCGGCTTTGATCGGCTCATCGCCGCCGGTCAGCCGGTGGCGGGCCGCCATGATGACCGGCAATTGGGCGAGCAGTCGCTCGGCCTTGCGCAGGTTGGCATCGTGGCTGTTGTCGTCGGTGTCGGGGTCCCAATGGGCCAGCAGGCTGGCGCCCGTGCGCATGACGTCCATCGTCGAGGCGTGCTGCGGGATCTTCCGCAGCGTGTCGATGATTTCCTTCGGCACCCCCATGGCGCGCGACAAGCCTGCGCGAAACTCGGCCAACTCGCTGGCCTTCGGCAATTCACCGTACAGGATTAAGTAGGCCGTCTCTTCGAAGGTGGAATGCGTGGCCAACTCTTCGACCGAGTAGCCACGATAGTGCAAACCCTCGTCGACGGTGCTGATCCCCGTCTCGCCGGCGATGACTCCTTCCAGCCCCGGACTGTAAACGGCTTCGCTCATGAATTGG
This sequence comes from Pirellulales bacterium, assembly GCA_035546535.1. Lineage (NCBI taxonomy): Bacteria > Pseudomonadati > Planctomycetota > Planctomycetia > Pirellulales > Pirellulales bacterium. Next base: position 67,778 of record DASZWQ010000156.1, read on the forward strand.
CCTCGCGTTGGAAATAGGCCCGGTCCCGGTCTTCGTAACCGGTATAGCCGAGCAGATCATACAGTTCTTGACGGGATTGCATCCGGTTGAGCAGCTTTTGCTGCGTGCCGGAGCGCGTGATTTCGACGAGCGCTTCGTTCACCGCTCCCATCGCTATCCGCAACAGGGTCACGGGCAACAGGACGCCGGCATAGCCCATTTGCTGCAAATCTTTGAGCGGCAAGAGCGGACTTTTACCGAATTCGGTCATGTTGGCCACGAGCGGCGCCTTGATCGTCTGGGCGAATTCCTCGAATTCCTGCGGCGTGGCTAGGGCCTCGGGAAAAATCCAATCGGCGCCGGCGTCGACGAATCGTTTGGCTCGATCGAGTGCCTCTTTCATGCCCGTTACGCCGCGCGCGTCGGTGCGGGCGAGGATGACGGTATCGGTCGCGCCGCGCGCCGCGACGGCGGCGCGAATCTTGGCGCCCATTTCGGCCGGCTCGACCAGGCTCTTGCCCGAGAGGTGTCCGCATCGCTTGGGCAGGCGCTGGTCTTCGAGCTGAATGGCGGCGGCCCCGGCGGCCACCAGTTCGGTCACCGTGCGCTCGACATTCACCGCCTCGCCAAAGCCGGTGTCGGCATCGACGATCAGCGGAATGGTCGTGGCCCGGGTGAGCCGCGTGGTTTGTTCGACCAGTTCCGAAAGGGTGAAGAGCCCGATATCCGGTAGCGCGAGCGCGCCCGCCGAAAAGGCCGCCCCCGACAGATACATGGCGCGAAAGCCGGCACGCTCGATCAACTTGCCGACCAGGGCGTCGAAAGCGCCGGGGATGAGGATCGTCGATTCCTCGACAGCGACACGCAACAATTTGCCAGGAGACGCGGCGGTCACGGACGAGCCATCCCTTGGAGTCTGCGAGTTGTTTTGATTATATGCCACCGAATCATAGGTGGCCGGCAAGCCGGTCCGCAAGGGGCGGAATCGTCGCCGTAGCAGCCGCCTACCTTTCGACAGACGCGATTTGTTTGTGTGCTCGCTCAAGCGGCGGGGCATCTCCGTAAAAGGTCGCCCCACTGGCCTCACCCGATTCGGCGACTTAGCGTTAAGATGTCGCAAGCGTGCGACGCGCCGGTTAAATCGCATCCGCTCTCGCGCGATTCATGAATTTCTCGCCATGTCCGACCGCCTTATGCCTGCCGCAGTCATGGAGCAAGCGCCGGCCGCCGAGCCTGCAACGGTTGCGCGCCCGTGGTGCGTGCTCGAGACGGCGCTTGTGCTGCTGGTCTTCGCGGCCTACGCAGGCTGTCCGGTACCCGACCCCAATGAGCCGCACTATCTCGGCAAGGCGAAGCACTATTACGACCCCAGTTGGATCGCGGATGACTTTTTCCTCGACTCGGTTGATTCTCACTGGACGTTCTACGTCACCTGCGGCTGGATGAGCCGTGAAGTGGCGCTACCGACCATGGCCTGGGTCGGCCGATTCGTGACCTGGTTACTCCTGGCAACAGCATGGCGCCGTCTCAGTTGGGCACTGCTGCCGCAATGGGGCGCGGCGGTCGTTTCGGCAGCGCTCTTTGTTGCGCTGAATGAGAATTTTCACATGGCCGGCGAATGGGTCGTCGGCGGTTTCGAGGCAAAAGGATTCGCCTACGCGCTTGTGTTCGCCGGGTTGGCCGAGCTGGTGCGCGGCCGCTGGAATGCAACCTGGATTCTGCTCGGGGTGGCGAGCGCCTTTCACGTCCTGGTCGGTGGTTGGACCGTGATCGCCGTGGGAATCTGCTGGCTGACAATCCGCGCGGGCCGGCCGAGCTTCGGCGCGATGCTGCCGGGGCTTGTCGTCGGGGGCCTCTTGTCGCTGCCGGGATTGCTGCCGGGAATGGCGATTAACTTCGGTGCCGACCGTGACATCGTGGCCCGCGCGAACGTGATCTACGTCTACGAGCGGCTGCCGCATCATTTGTCGTTCTTCGGAATCGCGAACCCGTTGTGCAGCCGCTTCGCACTTTTGGTCGCCGGTTGGATCGTGCTGGCTCTCGTTGTGGCGGGCGATGACGGACGCCGTCGCGTGCGCAGTGTGGTGAACGCTTCGCTCGTGATTGCGTTGGCGGGCGTTTTGCTGAGCGTGTGGGGCCTGTCCCAGCCCGAGTTGGCCGCGGCCTGGTTGCGCTTCTATTGGTTTCGCCTGGCCGACGCATTCGTACCGCTGGGAGTTGCGCTGTGGACGGTGGCGCTCGTCGCACGGCTGACGGCATCTCGTCCCAAGCGGCGGGCCGCGGCGACAATTGCGCTATTGGCCTTTGCCGGCTGGCAACTAGCGCCGCAAATCATGGCCCGATTCGCCGATCCGATACCTCGCGCTGACAAGCCGGGAAAGGTGCAGAATCACGTCGATTGGCGCGATGCGTGCGAATGGATTGCGGTTCATGTACCGGCCGGCGCCAGGTTCTTGACCCCGCGCACGGCGCAAACATTCAAATGGTACGCGGCGCGCAGCGAAGTCGTTACCTGGAAGGATCTGCCGCAAGATGCCGCAGGCATCGTCGCCTGGCGCGAGCGTCTTGAGGATCTGTACGGCACAGGGGACGCTGAAGAGCCCTGGTACGATAGCCTGGCCGAGACGCCGCGCGATCGATTGCTCGCCGCAGCGCAGAAATACCAGGCGGGCTACATCTTGACCGAAGCCGAACCGGCGCTAGATTTCCCCTGCCTGTACCGCAACGCGACGTACGCCGTGTACGAACTGCCAAGACCAGAACCACCAGCGCGCTGAAGGGTTTGGTGCCATGAATCAAGAAGTGGCCACGCCGACCAGCGATCTGGGGTCGTGGCTTAGAGAGCGTTTGCAGCAGCCCATGCCTCCCGAGGAGGTGCGGGCGCGTTTTGCGCCGTCGCTCAGCTACGGCCGGCATTTTGGCCCGCCGGCGCACGATGCGCGCCATGCGGCCGTGCTCATTCTCTTCTATGCGCATGACAATCGCTGGTTTGTCCCTTTCACCATGCGCCCTGAGACGATGCTGGCCCATGCCGGGCAGATCAGTTTCCCGGGCGGCATGGTCGAGCCGGGCGAGACGAGCGCCGACGCCGCCGCGCGTGAGCTGGAGGAGGAAATTGGCGTGCCCGCCTCGGCCGTTGGAATTCTTGGCTGCCTGTCGCCGTTGAATGTATTCGTCAGTAATTATTTGGTGGTTCCTTGGGTGGCCGTGGCGAGAGGGCCCATCACGTTTCGTCCCTGCCAGCGCGAAGTGGCGGAAGTTCTGGAGATGCCTCTGACGCATTTGCTCGACGCGGGAAATTACGGAGTGCATCCTTACCGCCGCGGCGAATTGGAGTTCTCGGCGCCGCACGTCGCCTGGGGTAATTACCGCGTATGGGGCGCGACTTGTATCATTTTGGCCGAGCTGGTCGCGATTCTAGCGGAACTGCCGCGCGGCGCTTTAGAGCCAACGACCGGGTTGTCCGCGCCGCCGGGTGACGTCTAGCGACTCCGGTTTACCCAGCGGCTCTCGTGACCGGCCTCGCATGGCCTTTTCAACCGCTCCGCGATACAGTTTCTGCGTGCGAGCGCTTATTTGGTCCCTCACTGATCGGTCGCGTTGCGAGTATCCGCCCACGCTCATCATTTTCTCATGAATTCCGCGATCACGCCCCGGGCCGTCGTCTTCGATCTCGACGGCCTGATGTTCAATACCGAGGAGCTTTATCAGGACGTCGGCGCCGAGCTGTTGCGCCGCCGGGGCTGCGACTTCGGCGCCGATCTGCTCGATGCCATGATGGGGCGCCCGAATCACGTTGCCTTGCAAATCATGATCGACTGGCACGATCTATCGGCCACGGTCGACGAGCTGTCGCGCGAAACGGATGAAATTTTCCCGGCCATTCTCGATGCTCGGCTGGAACCGATGCCGGGCCTGCTCGACCTGCTCGCCGCGCTTGAGCGTCATGGCATCCCCAAGGCCATCGCCACCAGCAGCCGGCGCTCGTTCGTCGAGGATGTGCTGTCGCGCTTTGCCCTGGTGCCGCGCTTCGACTTTATGCTGACGTCCGAAAGCGTGACGCAAGGCAAACCGCATCCCGAGATTTATCAGAAGGCGGCCGCGGCGTTTGGCCTTTCCCCGCGCGAGATGGCGGTCCTGGAAGACAGCGCCAACGGCTGTAAAGCCGCGGTCACGGCCGGTGCGCGCGTGGTGGCGGTGCCCGGTGGTCACAGCCTGAACCATGACTTTACAGGCGCCGAGTTCGTGGCGCAAAGTCTTGGCGATCAACGCATCTACGCCATGCTCGGCCTGGCGGCGCCCCAGGCCCGACCCTCGTCTTGACGCTAGCAGCAGAGCGTTGCTAGACTCCGCCGCCCATTCAGGGGAGCGACAAAAAGTGCGCTCGCTTTGTCGGCATCGAGCGTCACCCGGCGCGCCGCCGGCGACAACAGAACGGCGATCGCGGCTGTTAGTTCAGGGCGGTCGTCGGCCACACGACAGGCCAGGACAGGGCTCAATCATCCAAGGACAGGTGAACTTGATGTCGAGAACGATGGCGGTCATTCAACCACGCGGCACCACGGCCGGATGCAAGCCGCATCACGCGCGCAAGCTGGGCGGACAATCACTTATGGAACGCGTGGTGCGCCGCGTGACCGATTGCGAGCGGCTGGAACGCGTCGTGGTCGTGGTCAGCGACCGCCCCGAAGACGAAGAAATCTTCAACCTGGTACCGCGCGACGTGGCCGTCTTCGTCAGCCAGCGGCACGACGCGCTGGCGCGTGTCAGCGACGCGGTCGACCATTTCCGGCCTGACGCCGTCGTGTGCGTGCCGGCCGATCAGCCGTGCATCGACCCGGACTTCGTCGATCGTTTGATTATCACGGCCGGCGAGCATCCGACGTGCGACTACATCAGCTACAGCTCGCGCGACGGGCAGCCGGCGATCCTGTCGCCGTTGGGGGTGTTTGCCGAATGGTGTCGGTCGAGCGCCTTGAGGCGCGCCGACCGCGAAGCCACGAGCGCGAGCGATCGCGAGGAAGTGACGCGATACCTGTATTCGCACCCCGAGATCTTTCGGCTTCGCCTGATTCCGGTCCCCACGGAGCTGGATCGAGACGATCTGCGCCTGACCGTTGAACACGAGGAAGACTGGGACCACTTGCACACGATCTACGACGCGCTCGGGCACGAGGGTTTCGAATGGCGGCAGATCACGGATTTGCTGCATCGCAACCCGCAAGTGCTGGCGCGAATGGCACATTTGAACCGCGAGTTTGCGACGCGCTAGTTTGAGGTGGCGGTTGTCCATCGCCGGCCGGATGCCAGGGGCGTCCGGCGGCTTGCAGGCGGCTTAGCAGCCGAGAGAGGAACTGAACACCAAGCGGCCGGCCGACGGATGTTCGTGGAGCCTGGCCCGATTGCGGCGCACCAGCCCTGGAAAGGATTCCAAGATGGGTGCGAAAACAGAGACGTATTTGACGCCCGCGGAACCGGGGCTTGCTCTTGGCAGCGCGGCCTGGAGTGCGCCGCAATCGCCCGAGTTTTCGGCGGCACCAGTGACGCGCGCTCGGCTGAGTGTTCCCCCCTCGTCGGTCGCGCCAAGCGCGCCTTCGATCCAGGTGGTGCTGTTTGACGTCGACGATGTGCTGTACGACGCGTCGAGCTGGGAGCGCTGGCTGGCCCAGATGTTCGCGCGACTATCGCCGCGCTCGGAAGCCGATTTCGCGGAAGCGTGGCAAGATGTCTTCTTGCCGACGGTCCATCGGGGGGAGCAGGATTTTCACGCCGCGCTGGCCGGCTGTTTGAAAGCGATCGGCCTCGCGGCTCGTCACATCGACGAGATCGTCGCCGCTAGTCGCGGTCAACGGCGCAAAGCTCAAACCAATGTTCGGCCATTTCCCGCGGTGCGCACCACGCTCACGCGGCTGCAGTCGGCGGGGATCGGCCGGGCTGTGCTGGCCAATACCGACCGTTCGGCACAAACGCTGCGCATGCAACTCGACCGTCTTCGCCTGACAGGCCTCTTCGACCAGGTGCTCACTTCGACGGAATTGTCTGCCAGTCTGACTGACGTGGCAGCTTTCTCGCAAGCGCTGCAGGTCGTGAATTGCGCGGCGGAGGAAGCAATCTTTGTTACCCACCACGTTCGCGCCTTGTCGGCGGCCCAGAGCGCGGGCCTGCGTACGGCGGGGTTCAACGTTCGTCAGGGTGCCTGCGGCGCGAAGTGCATCGATCGTTTCGAGGAACTGCTTTTTATCGTGCTCGCGCAGGTCGAGTCGACTGAGGAAAAACGCTGCGCCGGCTGAGTCGCCTGCCGGCCGCCGATGCCCTCGCATCAGCTACGCTTGACACACCCGGGAAGGAATCCACGCATGCGCGCGCCCTTGGGCACCTCGAACGACGACGGAACGCCGACTTTGTATCGCGCCGCGGCGGCGCGCCGCTTTCGTATGGTCGGACCGCTGGGCAGCTATCGCACCAAGGACGATGCGGATTCGATTTCTCCTCTGCCGCGCTGGACGCGCTGGGTGATGATCGGCTGGATGATTGGCGCGGTGGCCGCCTACTCGATCATCCTGGCGCGCTACTGGGAATAGGGGCTCTCCCCCTTGCTCGTATCGACAAGGTCGGCGAGAAAGCCGGGCTCACGCCCACGATCCGCCCCTCCTTGTCCGGCTCTCAGGTCCGCACTTCGCAGGCATCGCACGGCTAGCAGCCTGTTGAAGAACTCAACGGGCTGCGACATCGCAGGGATGCGATGGCAAAATACCGACGTAAGTCGTTATTTTGCGAGCCGTGCGAAGCTTTGCTTCGCACTTGGCGAGGTTGAAAAAAGCCACGAGGGCTTTTTTCAACAGGCTGCTAGGACGCCAGTGGGTTGCGCGGTGTAACTCGCGCGGCACTCTTCGGTCGGCCTCTCCCGGTTTTTTTCAAGCCGGCCGCTTGCTGCGCCCGATGGACTCTCTTAGAATGGAAGGGACTTGAGAATGAGTCTCAATAACAACACGTAAGATAGATAGCTGCCGTGGACGATTGCATTCCGCTCGAGAATCTGGAAGTCGGCGCTTCCGGCGCCATCGCGGCGGTCGTGGGCCGTGGCGAATTGCTGCACCGCCTGGACGAGATCGGTCTGCGTCCGGGGGCCGAAGTGCAAATGGTGCAGGCGGGACGCCCGTGCATCGTGCGGGTCAATGGCCAACGGCTGTGCCTGCGGGCCGATGAGTTATCGCACGTGCTGGTACGATCGGGAGTGCTGGCGTGAACCGGCTGGCCGACCTCCCCGTGGGAAGCAAGGCTCGCGTCGTCAAGGTGACGGGCGACGACGAAATCTCCTGGCGATTGCTCGAGATGGGACTGACGCCGGGCGTCGACGTCGAACTGCTGGGAACCGCGCCCTTGGGAGACCCGCTCGAATTCGATGTGCGCGGCTACCACCTGAGTGTTCGCCGCAGCGAAGCGCAACGTGTCGAGATCGAGTCTCTATAAGTACATGCCTCGCAGGTGGTCGCCGCGCCGCGGCATTGCGACGGCCGACTAACGCCCCGCCTGCCGAATCGCTTTTCCTTGCCACCAGCCATGACGCGAAGTGACCCATCGACCGTCTGTGTCGCGCTCATCGGCAATCCGAACACGGGCAAGTCCACGCTCTTTAGCGCCCTGGCCGGCGTGCGGCAACGGGTGGGAAATTATCCGGGGGTGACCGTCGAGAAGAAGATCGGTCATTTGACGCACGGGAACGAGCGCTTCACGCTCATCGACCTGCCCGGAACGTACAGCCTGGCGCCGCGGTCGCCGGATGAAATGGTGGCGGTCGATGTCTTGTTAGGGCGCCGTGACGATGCGCCGCGCCCGGACGTCGTGTTGTGTATTGTCGACGCCAGCAACTTGCAGCGCAACTTGTACGTCGTGAGCCAGGCGCTGGAGCTAGGACTGCCGACGATCGTGGCGCTCAACATGATCGACGTGGCGCGGGCGCGCGGCATGTCGATCGACGTTCCGCGGCTGTCACAAAGTCTGGGTGTTCCCGTGATTGCGGTGCAGGCCAATCGGCGCCGCGGTATCGAGCAATTGAAAACGGCCCTGGCGGCTGCGGCGCGGCAGACGGTTGCCGCGCGCCCCAGCCCCTTTCCTGTGGCCTTTCAACAGGAAGTGACGGCGCTGTGCGAGCGGCTCGGCGGCAGCGCGGACGCGTCGACCACGGCCAAGCGTTCTTCGAACGGCCACGCCGCGCCGCCGCGCTATCTGGTCGAACGACTCCTGCTCGATACGACGGGCTATCTGCAAGATGTGGTCGTGGGGCGCGGGGACGCCGGCCTGAGCAGCGCGATTCAAGACGCCCGTGGGCGATTGGCGACCGCTGGTTGCCAGGTGCCGGCCATCGAGGCCGTCTCGCGCTACGCCTGGATCAACGACAAGCTCACCGGCATTGTCACCCGGCCGCCCGAGCGCCCGGTGACTTTCAGCGACCGGCTCGACCGCGTGCTCACGCACCGGGTGTGGGGGACCTTGGCATTCGCCCTGACGATGTTGATTGTTTTTCAGGCGGTCTTCTCGTGGGCGGGGCCGGCACAGGATTTGATCGACGTGGGAGTCGGGCGGATCGCGACCTTTGCCGAAGAGCACATGAGCGAGGGCGCGCTGCGCAGCCTGGTGGTCGACGGACTGATCGGCGGCGTAGGCGGCGTGCTCGCCTTCTTGCCGCAGATTTTCATCCTGTTCTTCTTCATTGCGCTCCTGGAAGACTGCGGCTACATGGCCCGCGCGGCGTACTTGATGGACAAGCTGATGGTGCGGGTGGGCCTGAGCGGCAAGTCGTTCATTCCGCTCCTGTCGTCGTTCGCCTGCGCGATTCCGGGCATCATGGCCACGCGGACGATCGAGAACCGCCGCGACCGGCTGACAACGATTCTGATTGCCCCGTTGATGAGTTGTAGCGCACGGCTGCCGGTCTACGCGCTGTTGATCGCGGTTTTTATTCCGGACCGTTCGTTCCTGGGAGGTTTGTTGAACCTCAAAGGACTCACGCTTGCCGCGATGTACCTGATCGGCATCGTAACGGCGACGGTCGTGGCCCTGGTGTTGAAAAAGACGCTGTTGCGCGGGCCGACGCCGCCGTTTGTCATGGAGCTGCCCAGCTACAAGATACCGGCAATGTCGATCGTGCTGCATCGCATGCTGGAGCGCGGCTGGTCGTTCGTGCGCCGGGCCGGGACCTTGATCGTGGCGGTGGCGGTCGTTGTGTGGGCGAGCCTGTATTATCCGCACGATCCGGCCATCGAAGCCCCGTATGCCGAGCAGCGCGTGGCCTTGGAAAGCCAGTTGGAAGCGATGCCGGCCACGGCCGCCGAGCGGCAGGCGATCGACGCACGACTGGCCGAGATCGACCATCGCGTCGCCGGAGCCTACCAGCAGCAAAGCTGGCTGGGTCGCCTGGGGCACTGGATCGAGCCGGCCGTTCGCCCGCTGGGCTGGGATTGGCGCATCGGTTGCGCGGCGATCGCCTCGTTTCCGGCGCGGGAAGTCGTCGTCGCCACGCTGGGCATCATCTACAATCTAGGCGAGGTCGACGTCGAGAACACGAGCGACGCCGGCCTCGATGACGCGCTGCGGCAAGCCACCTGGGACGGCACGGACCAGAAAGTCTTCAACGTGCCGGTGGCGCTGTCACTGATGGTGTTCTTCGCGCTGTGCGCCCAGTGCGCGGCGACGCTCGTGGTGATCAAGCGCGAAACGAACAGTTGGTACTGGCCGGCGTTTACGTTTGCTTACATGACGGCACTGGCGTATCTCGGTGCCTTGGTGACCTACCAGGTGGGAATGCGGATCTCGTGAAGGTCCGCCAGAGCCCCTGATCGTCAGATAAAAACCGCGCATAAAAAAGGGCCATGCCTCACACCGCCGACGAATTGCTGACGTTTGCGATCGTGGCCGCGGCCGCCGGCTACCTGGCGCGGCGCGCCTGGGGTGTCTTCAAGTCCCGGCGGCAGGGCGGGTGCGGTTCCTGCGCTGGCTGCCCGAGCGAATCGGCGGCCATCAAACGCGCGCCACAAGTATTCGGCATCGATCAGCTGCTCGAGCCCATTGCGAGAAGGCCGCGGTAACGAGAGCCCGCCAATCGCTGATCGTGGCGCTTGCCTCGCGGCGACGACGGCCCAACGGCCGGGTCGCGATCACAGAGGGCGACTATTCCGCCGGCCGCGACGAGGTTGTTTGCCCGACGGCACCTTCGGGTGATACCACTTGAGCGTAGGCCGAGAACTCAGCCACGACGTCTTCGCCCAGGTCGGTCGTGACGCGGATCTTTTGCGCGATCTTGCCCGTCTGGTCCCCCGCGATGAACGTGATGGGCACCACGTGCAGCGGCTTGCTCACGTCCGGGGCATTCATCTGAAAGGAAGCATCGTCGCAATAGATGCCCGTGATGCGGAAGGGCTTCTTGGCTTTGATGACCAGTTGCTTGGTCGCTTTCTGACCGGGTTCGAGTACGCCCATCAAGACCGATGCCGGACTGACGGTCAACTCGGCCACCACGCGTCCCTCGACGTCGAGCGGCACTTCGGGCGAACGTTGATCGTTCGTCAAAAGCACCAGTTGTTCGCTGATTGCGCCGGCGGGAGCATCAGGCTTGAGCTGTACGCGCAGGTCGTACGCCACCTGGCCGGCTTCGCGTTTTGTTTCGAACACCTGCGCTTCGAGGTAAGGGCTGCCGGATTTCACGTCCGTGATCTGCCAGTCGCTGCGGCCGGCATAGGCAATCGAAATCTGCTTTTCCACGGGCGTGCCCTGGTCGACCGTGCCCAGGTCCACTTCGCCTGGATGAATCACGATATCGCGGCGGATGTAGCCGGCGACCTGCAATTGCACTTCGGCGTAGTACGGCTTGTCGAACACCACGGTCAGCGTGGCGCTGCGCTGGCCGAGAAAGCTGCGCGTGTTGAAAGCCGCGACGACCGCGCTCTCTTCGTAGGTCTTGAGGGTGTCCTTTAGCGCGCGGGGCGTCGTGCAGCCGCAGCTGGAGCGCACGTCAATGATGTGCGCGTCTTCTTTGTACGGGTTGTGGAACTTGAAGAGATATTCCACCCGGGCCCCACGGGCCACATTGCCAAAATCATGGCTCGTGGTCTCGAACATCTTGCGCGCCCAGTCCTGGCCCTGGGCCAGACCGTTCAACGCCAGCACGACCAGGAGACCCAAACCTTGAATGCGAACGCGGAACATACTTTCCCTCATTTGAAGCATGCGCGGCCCGTTAGGAAGCCTCGGGGCAGCCGAAAGCCGGCTGTTTGCCGTTCTGCGAGGCTGCAAAAATCTCTCCCGCACCAAGCTGGCCGCACGTTTTTGTGGGCCGTCGAGGGAACTCTACGACCCCGTTACTGAAGTGTCAACTTCCTTCTACCAAAAGAGATAAGTGCGGTAAACACGAATCATGGCCGACCAATTAAATGTTTTTCGGATCGCGATGCCTTGCGACTGTAGCCGTCCCCGCCCGCAGTGGGCGAATGCCTGGAATGCCGGGGATAACGAGGGCCGGCCGCTCGGAAGTTGCCGTGGAATCCGTTGGTTCGGTTCCTAGCAGCCTGTTGAAGAACTCAACGGGCTGCGACATCGCAGGGATGCGATGGCAAAATATCGACGTAAGTCGTTATTTTGCGAGTCGTGCGAAGCTTTGCTTCGCACTTGGCGAGGTTGAAAAAAGCCACGAGGGCTTTTTTCAACAGGCTG